>SKQZ01000446.1 GCA_007118765.1 Candidatus Hydrogenedentota bacterium | reverse complement strand
ATCTCCATGGACTGGTTCGTATGCTTGACAAGGATTTCATCAATCATTTCGCCGATACGCACAATTTCGCGGGCCTGAATGTCAATATCGGTGGCCTGCCCGCGCACGCCGCCCATGAGCTGATGGAGCAGGAAGCGGGCATACGGCAGTGCGAAGCGTTTGCCGGGGGTGCCGGCGGCGATGAGTACGGCGGCCATGCTGGCGGCCTGTCCAAGGCAGATGGTGGTGATGTCCGGTCGGATGTACTGCATGGTGTCGTAAATGGCCAGTCCCGCAGTAACGCTGCCGCCGGGCGAGTTGATGTACAGGTTGATGTCCTTGTCCGGATCTTCCGCCTCAAGAAACAACAATTGCGCGATCACATAGTTGGCGACATAGTCGTCCACCGGCATGCCCAGGAAAATAATGCGGTCTTCCAACAAGCGCGAGTAAATGTCGTAGGCCCGTTCGCCGCGACTGGTTTGCTGATAGATGGTCACCATCTGCGGGTCAACAGGCGCGGGATACGCCGGCTTTTCCGAAGCGGCGTTTTCGGCGCGCCGGTATTCCTCTGGAATCTCATGCATCGGCTTTTTCCTTGTCGTCTTCATTCTTGTCGGTGTCGGTTTCCTCGTCGTCAATGGGCTTCAATACGATGGACGCTTTGTCAAGGAGCGCATCCAGCGCCTTGGTATCTTTAATCTGATATTCCATCATATTGCGCATGTCGTCGCTCATCAGGTATTCCTTCATGATCTCGTAGCTCTGCTGCATTTCATCGGACATGCGCTTGGCATAATCTTCAAAATCGCTTTCCGTAACCTCCACCTGTTCTTTCTTCGCCAGCTCTTGCAGTGCATACGTGGACTTGAGCATGAAAAGACCCCGCTCCTCGGCGTCTTTTTTCATTTCCTCCCGATGCTTCTCAATTTCTTCCGCCGACACATGCTGCTCCACCATGCGCTGTTCCATGTTTGAATACTCGCCGTCAATGGCGCGTTCCACCTGGGTTTTGGGCAGCTCGAACGTGCAGCACTCCACCAGTTTTCGCCGTGCCTGTTCGCGCATGAAGTCACGCACTTGCGTATCCGTATTTTCGTTCATGCGGGCACGAACCGATTCGCGCAGTTCGTCAACCGTGTCATGGCCGAGTCGCTTGGCCAATTCGTCATCCAGATCAGGCAGCTCGCGCCGCTTGATTTCATTGACCTTAATCTCGAACACGGCCGTTTTGCCCGACAGTTCTTCGCTGGGATGGTCTTCGGGGAACGTGACCTCCGCCGTGACGGTGTCGCCGGCCTTCGCGCCGGTTATGGCCGTTTCCATCTCAGGGCTGAACCGCTGACTGCCGAGGATGTAAGGGTAATTCTCGGCGCTGTTGCCTTCAAATGCTTCGCCGTCAATGGTGCCCGTGAAATCAATGATAACCTGATCGCCTTCCGCTGCTTCTCCTTCGGCCAGTGGCTCATAACGGCCAAAGCGCGTGCGCATGTTTTCAATGGTCGAGTCAACCGCGCTGTCGGGCAGTTCTGCCACGGGTTTTTCTATTTCCATGCCTTCGTAGGCGCCCAGTTCGCATTTGCCCGCCGTTTCAAAGGTCATGGTGTAACACAGGTCTTCATCGGTGGCGATGTTTTCCGCGTCTTCCAACCCTTCAATTTCGGGCGGAGCAATGGGAGCGACCTCGTGCTTGTCGGCGAGCCACTGGGTGGCGTACTCCGCAAGACGTTCCACGGCATTGCTCCGGGCATACTTGCCCAGCCGTTTTTCGAGCAGTTTACGCGGCGCTTTGCCCCGTCGAAACCCCGGAATCTGCGCGCTGTCGTTTACTTCCTCGAATATCTCGTCCAGCATGGCGTTCAAATTCGATTTGGGGATGGTTACCTTGACCACGCAAACACAGTTGTCCTTGTGCTCAATGTCAAAAGCCGGCGGCTCTTTCCATTGGTAGCCATTCTCCATGGTGTAGTCGTCATTGTTTTCCAGCGTTGCCGCGGCATCAGCGGCGGCTTCCGCTCCAGTTTCTTCCGGCGACTGTTCGCGCGAATCTTTGTTTTGGTCTGTCATGAGGAGGGTCTCACTTCCAATGATGTTGTTTCTGGTGGGCGAGGCGGGACTTGAACCCGCACATCTTGCGATACTGGATCCTAAATCCAGCGCGTCTGCCAATTCCGCCACTCGCCCGCTGAAGACAGCGCACATGGCCAACATAACGCCGTGCGCCTGGTTCTTTACTGTAGGCAGCAGATTAACAATGAAACAGCGGGGCGGGCGCCTGAATACGCGCGCGCCCCGCCAAAAACGGTATTACTCGATAAAAATTGGTAGGCCGTGAGGGGATCGAACCCCCGACCTTGTGATTAAGAGTCACCTGCTCTACCAACTGAGCTAACGGCCCACAAAGAAGACAAAAAAAAATGGAGCGGGAAACGGGAGTTGAACCCGCGACTTCAACCTTGGCAAGGTTGCACTCTACCACTGAGTTATTCCCGCTCAACAGTGGCAATAGTGTAGCAAAACATGCTGTTGGGTGTCAAGCCTTGTGCGCGCCGTGTCTTTACCGCGAAACTTACGCCGTTTTTATGGTAGGATCAACGCTATGAGCACATTTCGAAAACGGTTGAAAAACGGCGCTTTTGCCACCCTGTTGCTGCTACTCAGTATTGCGCTGGGCTTCCTGTTGCTGGAATTTGGATTGCGCATGGCCTTGTTCGGCAGTTTGCAATGGCGGCAAAGCGGCCATTTGTTTTTTATACGGGTGCCGCATCCGGAATTGGGCTGGCTTCCCGCGCCCAACCAGGTCGCCGCCGAGCAGGAAATCGAGTACCAGCACTTGATTACCACCAATGACAAAGGATTGCGCGACGGCCCGCGCACCTATGAAAAGCCGGAAAACACCTACCGGATTGTGGTGTTGGGCGATTCGTACATGGAGGCAACCCACGTGCCCGAGGGCGAGGGGTTTCCGCAGGTGCTCGAAGAATTGCTGGCGCCGCGGAACGTGGAAGTGATTAACATGGGCGTGGGCGGGTATGCCACCACCGCGGCATGGTTGTACTTGGAATCGGAAGGACTGAAATACGACCCCGACTTGGTGCTGCTCGGGTTCTATGCCGAAAACGATGTCCACGGCAATTCCCCTGAATTGTCCCGGCTCTTCTGGGGTGCCGATAACATCCGTTATTTCGGACAGCCCTATGCGCGGTGGGATGCGGACGCGGAAACGCTCCTGATTGACCCGCCTGATTATCAGCGCAGTTATGCGGAATACGAAGAGCGCCTCGCGGCGTATTCGCCCCGTCTATATCAGCTGGATGCGTTTCGCCAAAGCCTTGCCGTCCACATGTTTCAACAGGTGCGCCACCAACTGGTCACACGGGTGCGACCACCGGGTTACGATGTAAACATCCATTTCGGTTGCTACCTGTCCGACTTTGATTATGTGCCCCCGGACAGCGACATCACGCCGCAACGTTACCGGACGATGTGGGATGCTGCGTGGTTGACCACCAAAAAACAGATTGCCGCCATGAACGATGTCGCGGAACGGCACGGGGCACACTTCGCCTTGTTTAATGCGCCCGCGCGTGTTCAGTTTGAGGCCCGATACCAAGCCGCGGTGGAAGAGCAGTTTCCGGAACTGACGCTGGATATTGATATGCCGGAGCGCAAGCTGGGCAGCTTGGCGAAAGAAGAAGACATCCCCTTTGTAAACCTGTTGCCCGCTTTTCGCGACGCGGATGCCGCGGGGCAGATCATCAATTATAATCGTGATTCACACTGGAACGCGGCGGGACACCGTTTGGCCGCAACGGTGGTGGCCGCATGGCTCGACGAAGCGGGCCTGTTGCCTTCCGATTCGGACGCCGGCACTTAGGATCGCCGGATCAGGTGTTTTGCGCAGGCCGCCGCCTGAAACCGGTGGAAACGTAGCGAGACGTCTGTACATGGCATGCCATGTACAGACGCAACCCCGTTGCGGCGGGGGTAACACAGATGACCGAACCGGACGGTTGAGAAACCGTCGGCCAATGGAGACTCTTATGATGCATTTGACGTATGACAACACAACATCGGTCGCGCTGTGGAT
>SKQZ01000389.1 GCA_007118765.1 Candidatus Hydrogenedentota bacterium | reverse complement strand
TCAATATTCACGGCCGCATCAATTTTTTCGCCACGCTTTGCCAAAAACTCCGTCAACATTTCCGCCTGTGGCACAGACCGCGGAAACCCGTCCAGAATATAGCCATTGGCACAATCGGCCTCCTGCAACCGGTCTGCCACAATCTCACAGGTCAGCTCATCAGGCACCAGGGCGCCACTATTCAGATAACCTTGCACTTGTTTGCCCAGTTCCGTGCCTTCGCGCAGATTCTTACGGAAAATATCGCCTGTGGAGATATGGGGGATGCCCAGTTCCTGCGCCATGCGCACAGCCTGTGTTCCTTTGCCTGCGCCCGGAGCGCCCAACATTACGATTCTAAGTACCATGCTAGGTCCCTTTCCTGATTTGGTTTTCCCCAACGTGAATGCGGCGTCGTAGGCCGCCGCAGTGTTTCGCAGAGTATAGCATATCGCCGCAGGCGAATGCGTGTCTGTGGCGTGCGTTGGATTTATTTCATTCCCGGAAGTTCGTCAAGTCGCACGGGGGCGCCGTCGCGTCGAATGCTCTCGTGGGCCGCCTCCATGAATGCAAAGATTTCAATGGATTCTTCGGGACTGACCGGCGGTATTCCGGTGCGGAAAAAGTCTATGGTTGCCGCCATCAACGGCTGATAGGTGCCCCGGCCTTCCTGGTCCGCCACAGCCTCCGAGCCGAACACGGTTACGCGGTGGGGGGTGGCGCCGGTGCGCAGGCCGTAAAGGGTGCCCACCCGTCCGTCCTGCCATACTCCCGTGACCACATGGAACTCCTCTGTTACGGCACACGTGACAGTCTCGCATCCCGTGCCCATGATGGTGTACAACGCTTCGGTGGGATGGACGCCGTACCAGAATAAATCCGGATGAGTCGGTTCCAGGTGGCATGGCCCATAAGAAATAGCGCCGCGTACCTCGCCGACATCTTTCTCCTTTAACGCCTGCAAACTGTCATAAAAGCGATAGGCGGAAGACGTGAACCACGGCACGCCGTGTTCCTCGCTTAACGCAGCAATAGCCAGCGCATCCTCCAAAGAACCGGCCAAGGGTTTGTCAATGAAGACGCGCAATCCCGCTTCGAATACAGGGCGCACTTGCTCCAGATGCGGGCGCCCGTCCACACTCGTCAGCAAGATGGCATCCACCATGGTGCACAGTTCTTCAATGGAGTCCACAATTTCCACGCCGAACTCGGTTTCCAACTGTTCCGTGAACCGGTCAACGCGCGAATAACTCGCCTCAAGATCGTCGCTGCCGCCTTTGTACGCCGCAATGATCCGTCCGCCGGGGACGTGGTTAGGATCGTCCGTATTATGCAACAGCCGTGCAAAGGCGATGACATGCGAGGTGTCGAGGCCAATCATGCCCAGCTTGAGCGGTTCCTCCTCAGCGAAGACGTTCATACTTGTGATTGTTACAACAACACACACCACCGCCCATACGCTGTAATATCTCATTTCCTGATCCTCCTGTTGGTTGGTATTTTCTCTACTGGATGCTTATGCCGTTAACGCAATCGTGCGAAAAAAGACAGCAGCGGTTTCTAAAATCTGTCAATATGCCATACATAGGGCGTGCGCTTGGGAAACAGGACCGATAACAACGCCATGCCGGAGGCGTTCAAAGCGCGGCGCTTGGTCGCAAGCATTTCCTCCAAATGACGTGCGCCCGTAATAAGCTGTATTAATTCGACGGCGGTCACACTAATCTTGTTGTCGCCGGCTGTTGCGGCGACATCAACCACGCCGTGACGGGCACGAATGCGATACGGTTTTCGCTTGATGACCAATGTAGCCTCGGCGGCAAAATCGGATGGCCGTGTGCGAACCAGTTGCGATTCCCATTCGGGAATCATGCACTCAAGCGTTTCTTCCAGGTTCACCACCGCCATCATGCCGTCGCTGTTGCGTGCCACATGCATCTCATGATCAGAACGGTATTGCAACAAATACCGCACGAACGGATGCGAAGGCGGAACGGCGAAGCGGATGCGGGAGGCAAATTCGCTTCCGGCCTGTTTCATGCAGGCATGCAACACCGCTGAACACCACCCATAATCAAGTACGCCCACCTCGCCGACGTGATACTCCGCGCCATGGGCGCCGCCCATGTAATAGGCGACCACCTTGCCTTTCAGGTCGGTGAGTATCTGGGCGTTTTGCCACTTGTCCCATAAACTTGAGATGTGGGCCGATAACCGAATAACGGAACAGGCCGTATCGGTGTCGTTGCGCGTGTGGATACGTTGTATCGCCCGTGCATCCCCGGGTTTCATGGCACGGAGTTTGAACGGGGCGGCCGGGATGGCGTCGGCTTCACGCACGTCAATCAAACTGGCGTATTCGGGCAGTGTGGAGGCGAAGCCCCAGCGGTGATAGAAATCTGCAATGCCAAAAAGCGTCGAAACATGATAGCCGTGACGGTATAAGTATTGCATGGAATCGCTCATCAGCCGCGCCGCATATCCTTTGTATCGCATGGGCCCGGCGGTAGTGACACATGCAATCCCGCCCATCTTGAGTCGTGCTTCACCGATGCGGATGGTGTGGGTAATCACGCGAAGTGCCGCCGCCAGATCGCCGTTGGCATACAGAACCCGGTTGTGCTCCCGTTTATAGTCGGGATAGCCCCGGTCACATTCATTCAGCGCACGCAGGCCGCTGTAGTAATCGGGATAGTGCGAACGGGCCATCAAATCCTTGGCGGTATCCAGTTCATCCAAACTGTCCACACCTTTTATAACAACATCTGACATATACTGCTCCAAAGTAGTAGTGCTGCGGGTTTTGTATGATAATGAATGCCGCGGGTCATTACCAAATATGATAAGGCGGGGGCGAAAGGGGGGACGCGGTCGGGCGGCATTGCGTGTCGGTCATTCGAATCGTTGCAAGTGAAACTCGGCGCCATCAAAGATAATGTAGGAACGATGGTGCGGCCAGTCGCCGGGGTTCACGTACAGCCCTTCTCCGTCGGCACTGGGTATGCGTTTCACTTCCGGCGCATGGGCATGACCGCATATCACGATTGCGGCGTCGCCATTCTCCAGCAAACGGCGGGCATGCTGCCGCACACATTGCGCCTCGGGGCCTTCCGCGGGCGTATCCACCTGCGTTAATGTTCGGCTGCTGCGACTCATAAATTGGGCCAGTGCCATGGCGGTGTCGGGATGCACATGGCGAAAGAAACGCATGGCCCACGGATTGCGTGCGATTCGTTTGAACAGCCGGTAGCCGTAATCGCGCCTGTTCAGACCGTCTCCGTGCAGCAGCAAGGCATCCGTATCGCCAAAGGGCAGGCGCGTTGCTTCGCGATGCACGTGAAAACCAAGTTGGGTTTCCAGGAAAGCGCCCGCCCAAAAGTCGTGGTTGCCACAGACCAAATGCAACGCCACACCGGCATCATTCAAGTCCGCGAAAGCGCGCAACACAGGGAAATAACCGGAGAAGACAACATGCTTGTATTCGCACCAAAAATCAAACAGGTCACCCAAACAAACCAGCCGCGCCGTCTCTGCCGGGTTTACCGAACGCAGAAACCGTACAAAACTTGCATAGGAAGGTTCGTCGGCATGTTCCGGTTTCAAGTGAACATCCGAAAAAAGGAGAGTGTTTTTCACGTGTCCCTTCCCGTGGTCATGCCCTTTGCAGGACGCCGGCGCACAAGACATACCGTCGTGGGCGACCGTCCTTACAAGAGGGTGATTTGTGAGAGCGGCCAAAAGCGCAGAATCGCGCGCCCTATAATCTGTTTGTCAGAAACGGCGCTGAAACTGCGGCTGTCCTTGCTGATATTTCGATGGTCGCCAAGCACATAATACTCACCCGGCCCCAACATGCGCACATCCGCGCCGCGTACCTTGAGTTCTGTTTCCGGCAGATACCCAGACTCATCTATTTGCCAATCGTTGACCCGTACAATGCCGTTGTCAAACTCCACTTTCACATAGGACGTTTCTTCCGTGCTGTCGAGGTGCTTGGCATCCACGGTGTTGTTGGTTTGAGACGGATTAAAGGCTATGATGCGTTTCACGAACCGCTTGTCCCGCTCACCTTCGAAAACAATAATGTTGTT
>SKQZ01000014.1 GCA_007118765.1 Candidatus Hydrogenedentota bacterium | reverse complement strand
GAAATGAAAGCGATCAGCCAGGATCAATGGTTGATCTTGGCGGCCATGTTGAAACGCTATGCGCCGGACAGCGCATTTGAAGCGGTTACCTATCGGCATGAATTTGACCGGTGTGTATGCGACCAACTGGCGAACATTTCCAACATGGCGCAACGGGAGAAGATGGGCGAGATCTTGCGCGAAATTCGTGAAGCGCTGGATTTGGTGAAGGTGCCTGACGGCGCGCGCTGGACCTCCACGCTTGATTTGGAAAAGAAGGCCACGGTAAAGGCCCGTCCGCTGGAACAAGAGAAGCGACCCATGGCCGACTTCTATCTCAA
This sequence comes from Candidatus Hydrogenedentota bacterium, assembly GCA_007118765.1. GTDB lineage: Bacteria > Hydrogenedentota > Hydrogenedentia > Hydrogenedentales > CAITNO01 > SLFT01. Next base: position 3,757 of record SKQZ01000014.1, on the reverse strand, counting down.
GCACATTAACGATGCGTATTTTTATGTGATGCCGCGCAATGCCGAACTGATGGCGGACATAACGGAAGGCAGCCGTTTCTTAATGCACATCTGTCGCGATGGCGACGCACGCTATGAAGTGGTGGCGTCGGTAGCGGCTTTGCGCTCTAATCCGCCGAGCATCATGTTCGGCCACGTTCATGAAATGAAGCGGATGCAAATGCGCGCCCATGAGCGTTCCGCTTTTACCCGTCCGACGCCGATAGAATTGTTTGTTGTGCCCGAAGATTGGGCGCATGACCCGCTGGCCTGGCTGACCAAGAATGAGCCGGTTATACAGGGTTCCGGCACTTTCATGAATATAAGCGCCGGCGGCTTCGCGGCCATGTTGGCCGGCGGTGCGCCGCCGACCCATGCCTTTGCCCGGGTAAAGATCAATCTTGGCTCGTCGGGAACGCCGCCGTTTGCGTGTTACGCGCATATTGTGGATGCCGTATCTCTTGCCCAGGACAGAACGCTGCTGCGTGCCGCATTCATTGACATCACCACGGTACAACAACAAGCCATAGATCAGTATGTGGCCGAGGTAAAGAAGGAGGCGGCGCCGCAGGAGGAACTGCCGGAAGCGGAGGAAGAGGCGGAAGCGGCGGAAGCGGATGCTGAAGAGGAAGCCAAAGAATCACAATGAACTTGCCGGCTGAGGCACTGAAAGATTTGCGGCAGTCCATGGGCGCCGTGCTGCGGTATATGATTGCCGTCATGTTGGCGGTTTTCAGCTGTCGCCTGCTCTTGTTTGCCGCGCAACACCGTTTCCCCGAAGAAACATACCCACAACTGTTTGCCATGACCCGCCTGCTTGCCTTTCTGTATTTGGCGTTTGCGGCCAGTGCGGTGCAGGCGGTGTGCCTGGCGATGCTCGGCGCTGAAATTGACCGGCCCCTGTGGAAATACAAGGGGATGTCGGATGCGCTTCAGCGGTTTTTTGTGCCGTGGCTTATCATCAACTTGTTTCTGATAACCCTTGTGGACATTCAGTCACGGTTGTTAGCGGCGGACATGACGGATGTGGCGGTGTTGCTTGAATTCGTCATTCTTATGACACATGCCGCGGCGATGCCCGTGGCCGCCTGTATCATGCATTGGGGGGCATTGGAATGGGGGGAACTGGGCGAGGCCCTGCGGCCGTTGGGCCGATTGTTTTCATTGGCGTTGTTGCCCTTTGCAGTGGGGATAATCCAGTATTTGATGTCCAGCGCCCGTGCTTTGGGCGCCAGCGATAACATGCTGATTGACCTTGTCTATTTCTCTGTGACCGATGTGCCGCTCTTGCTGCTGGAAGTGTTCATCTTTGCAATGGTGTGGCGCATTTGCATGCACCACCGGTCGCTGCCGCCTGTGGACGACAACCCCTTGGATTTCTAATGCCATGAGGCTCACCCTGCATGATGGCGGACAAACCCGCACGGTATCGTTGCCGTGGGCGCGTTTGCTGGGTGTCTTGGATGTCGCCCCGCACCCCGCTTTGCCAAATGTAGCCGATGCATTGGAAACGGCTTTGGCCAATCCCGACGACATGCCGCCCCGGTGGGAGCGCCGCTTTCAACCGGGCGATTCCGTCGTAATTGTTGTGTCGGACAATTCCCGCGCCACGGGCCTCTCCGGTTATTGCGCCGCGCTGGTTGACTGGCTGCAACGCCGGGGCATTGCTGAAGAGCGGTTGTCTTTTGTTGTTGCCACGGGGGTGCACCGACCCGCGACGGCCGCTGAAAAAGCGGCTATTCTTGGCACGACGGTGTACGAGCGTTTCAAGCGACGTGTGCATAACCATGACGCGCAAGACGCCGCGAATCTGGTGCATGTCGGCACGACCCGACGGGGCACGCCGGTACGATTGAACCGGTTGGCGTGCGAATGTGACCATCTGATTCTGACCGGCGCGGTCACGCCGCATTATTTTGCCGGGTTTGGCGGCGGGCGCAAAGCGTTTGTGCCCGGCCTTGCCGCTGCCGAAACAATTGCCCGCAACCATGTGCGCAGCCTGCATCCGGCGGAGCCGCGGCTTGACCCCCATGTCCGGATATGTGTGCTGGACGGCAATCCGGTGGCCGAGGACTTGTTGGAAGCGGCCCAACTGCATCCGCCTGCGTTCATTGTCAATACCGTGCTCAATGGGGAGGGCGCCGTTGCCGGGATATTTGCCGGTGCGCTTGATGCGGCCCATCGCAACGCCTGTGCATTTGCCCGACGGCTCTATTGCGTGCCGATTGCCGGGCAGGCGGATCTGGTGATTGCGGCGGCCAGCGACACGACCAATTTTATTCAATGCCACAAGGCCTTGTTTAATGCATACGCCGCACTCAAGCCGGGGGGACGCATTGTGCTGATTGCGCCTGCACGGGAGGGGCTTGGCGGCGACGGGTTTCGGCGCTACCTGCAGTTGGGCGATCCGGAAGCCATTGTGGCGGCCCTGCGTCAGCATCCCGACATCAATGGTCAGACCGCGTTATCCACCCTCCAAAAAGGGGGCGTCACTACATTGGTCACCGAAATGGATGAAACCGATGTCGCGTTGTGCGGGGCAACGAAAGCGGCGTCCCTCGAAGACGCATTAGATCAGGCGCGGTGTTACTTTCAGGAACGGGGCATCTCCACGCCCACCTGTTATTACATGCCCAATGCCTCCGCCACGGTTCCCCTGTGTGACAAGGCCATGTCCTGAACGCCCTTACAGCGCTTCACGATAATCCTGCAACCGTTCATAATCGCACAATGTGCTCATGGCCGTACTGGCAACATCAATGCCGGCTTCCACAACCGCGGCCACGGGGTTCAGTCCGCCGCACACAATCACGCCGAAACGGCCCACCGTAACGGGTATGTCCAACAGCGGCTGGTCGGGGCTGCCCATGGCGAGCACGCCGCCCATGCCAAGCGTTTCCGACACGCGTATGAGGCGTCGCACTTCGGATAGCGCCGCCGCAGGCGCCTCGCGAAAACTCGCGCCCAATGCGCCGTTGCCGGTTTGCGCGGCGCTCATTACGGAGGTCATGTGGCTTCGGATAAATATCTCGAGCGGGTCGAGGGAGGAGCCGTCATAATTGATGATTTGCGTGAAGCGTGTCGGTCGTTCTGATTCAATTTCCAACAAGCCGCCGAAGCGGGACGCCATGGCAATGTTCGCCTGCAACAAAATCCCGTTCAGGCTGACGCTGCAAACAGTGCCAATGCCGATGCATCCCGTCGGCACGCGAAAGGCGCCGATTTTTTCGCCGCTTTCAGCCAGCACCAGCAACCGACCCATGCCCAGACCCGCCTTATACACATGCGCCATGATGCGGCGCGCCGCCGATGCATCGGCGTTATCCACCGTGGAGATGTTCAGAATAACCCGGCCTGTCCGGGCGATGGCGTCAAAATCCATTTGATAGGAAAGCGTGTCCACCTTCGCCGCAATAAAACCGACCTTATCCACCACCAACGCGCTTTCCAATTCGGCAAGGCCCTCTTCCGTAATCTCCCGGCCCCGGCGACCCAGGTTGCGCGTCCAGCCCAGCGCATCCATCTGCGCCAAGTAATTGCGAACCGTGCGCTCGCTCAATCCGATGTTCGCCAACGACAGTACATGCGCGATGCGTTCGCTGCCAACACTCGATTCGGCGTCGCGCAGCACCCGCAGTATGGCCGCCATGCGGCGCCGTGTTTTGATATCAGAATTGCTGGCCGCCATCTTATAAGGTATTCTCCCGACATTGCCGGTTTGGCATTAACCCGAAAATTT
>SKQZ01000323.1 GCA_007118765.1 Candidatus Hydrogenedentota bacterium | reverse complement strand
CAGGTGAGGGGAAAGACGGGATACGCCCGGGCGTTCCGGGAAGTCGCGTGCATCGCCATAGTTTTCGAGGTCATGATCAAGGAAATGTTGCAAGCGCGTCTGTGCGCCCGTTTCGCCGGGTGTCCACTGGCGACGCAGTCCGGCGGTCCAATCATGCTTCGGCAGAAGGTTCAGTGCTGACACGGACACGCCGTCGGGCGCCTTGACCGGCGGGTTGAGGCGCGTCGGTACGGGCAGGGGCGCTGATACCGGCATGGTCACGGCACGTTTCCAAAAGGGTGTGAACACTTTATAGGGGGCGTCGGAGGTGTTCAAAAGTGTGTCGGGAGTAATAAAATGGTTGGATGCGGCAAAGGTGCGGAACCGCACGGTGTCCGCTTGCAAAGCCTCTATCACACGGTCATCTTCCTCTCGGCCTGCAGGGTCATAAGCGCGACTCCAGAATACGGTATTGGCCTTGCAAGACCGCGCAAGCTGGGGCAATACCGTTTCAGGAGCGCCGGTTCGTAAAAGTAACGGCGAGCCCAAGGCGGTCAGGCGTTCGGCTAAGGCGGTCAACGAATGATGAAGCCACCACCGGGACGCGCGACCGGGCATGAAGGGTTCCGCAGCGTCTGGCTGCCAAATGTACACGGGCAGCACCGGAGCGTTCTCTTGGCATGCACAATGAAGCGCCGGATTGTCCGACACCCGCAGTTCATGTCGCAGCCATACGATATTGGTCATACTGCCCCTTTTTACAGGTAATTCCATTCAAATGGATGAACACCACTATTCCTCAATCCCCAAAATGTCACCGTAACTGTCCACATCCAGATGCGGCGCATCCGGCAACGCGGCAGTGCCGTCGGGCTCAATAAACTGCTTGCGTTCCAATCGGTCATTGACAAAACCGAGGCGTGCCTTGGAACCGTCTTCGTTTTCCCATTCATGCCAATGAATCACAAAGGGCGAGGTATAGCCTTCGACGCCGGGATCATATTCTGATTCTGAGTAGTCGGAAGCAAATCCAAACAATTCCTCTGCCTGCTCATAGGAAAGGCCGTAATACAGATTTTCCACCGTATCGCGTGCGATATGCGGCCGTTCTTCCGGCTCTTCCTCCGGTAATTCCGGCAGGGGTTCCGGTTCGCCGTTCATTTGCTGCGACGGTGGTTCCGCGGGCGGTGTTGGTTCTGTCTGTGTTGTGCCCAATATAAAACCCAAGCCCAGCACAGCAATCAAGACAGCCAGCCCGCCCACAAGGGCAATTTTAGGAGACATACACTAACCTCCGATTGGATGCTTGGCAGACAACCCCACAGCATCTGTTAATGGCAGGGCGTTCATAGCTTGTCCGTGTATCATATACAAAAAGATGCCTCTATTGAAAAATGCGACATCTTCTTGCATATTACGTTCCCGATGCTTCTAACCCGCATATTTCACCCCGCCGTGGCGGGGTTACGCCTACGAATCTTACACCATATCAGGCAATTTGCTTGCCCGCCGACTTCGACGTGTACTAACACGCTGTCAGCCGGCGGCCTGCGCAAAGCACCTGCTCTGGCGCAATCTTCACAGGATCACGACGAAACTTGGTGAAATATGCGGGCGAAAAACGATATTGTCCCACGCCTATGGTAAAGTTTATGGTATAATACGTACGTTCTGGAAATCGGAAAGAATCAGGGTTGGGTTGCGGGCTATGCCCGCTTTGGAATTACAGGACACATCGAGTTGCGCTTGGAAAAATATAAAGTGTTTCCCGGCGTTGTACGGACGGTAACGTTAGTTTGTGGGATTCGATCGTAGCGGGTGAAGTATAAGTAAGAAAGGAATGTTGTCATGTTCAGGTCAATTATTTTTTCAGCCAAGGTCTTCATGCTGGTACTGTTCGCCATTGGCGGCACGGCTCATGGGGAGTACAATCCGATATTTGTGTTCCCTGAGGAAGATGCACAGTTTTCCGGGTTCCAAGGCGAGCCGGAAAGTTTTACCCCTGATTCCGTTATCTATACCTTGGAAAACTATCGGACAAATACTGAAAACGTATCAATCACGTCAGAGGAAGATTGGGTCACAATTAATCCGGGGACCGTTGCTGTAGCAGGAAGTGGCGGAACAAGCGATGTGGCAGTAACACTTAACGAGAATGTGGGCGGGCTGACACCGGGCTTGCATGAGGCCATTATATCTTTTGAAAGCGATTATCCGACACGGACGCGTGTTATACAAGTATACGTTATGGTTCGCTTGTGTGATGCTCTGGACGTTGATTGCGATCTTTGGGAATTTGAAACGGGCGGCGACGCGGAATGGTATGGTCAGACCGTAGTGACTTATGACGGAGTGGATGCCGCGCAGAGCGGCGCCATTGGCAACAATCAAGAGACATGGATGGAAACGGTTGTTCATACCCCCGGCGACATCCGTTTCTGGTGGAAAGTGAGTTCAGAAGAAGGATTTGCGCCCCTCGAATTCTACGTCAACGGCGTCTTAATTGACAGTATTTCAGGGGACGTGGACTGGCATGAGGTAACAGTCACACTTGATGCTGACGACCCCGATTATCTGGACACGGGCGCCTTTGTTCTGCGCTGGAGTTATGTCAAGGACAGGGCCTATCCGGTTGGTGCTGATTGCGGCTGGGTTGATCAACTTTCATTTGCGCCCGCTGATTATCTCATGGTTAATCCCTCCGCGCCACAGGTAGTTGAAGTCTGCATAGACCCCGAAAACCCTTTGGCGGGCGAACCTGTTGTTGACTACACTGTTGTCAATACAGACCCTTCTGAACCATGTGTTCCCGAGAACCCGCCTGTAATCACGGAATGCGCCGATGACCCGGGCCCACTGGCCCTTGACGAAAACTGCGAAGCGCTGATGCCGGATCTCACGGGCGATGTTGTTTACACAGACGAGTGCGACGACGCTGAAGTCACGCAGGAACCGGTCGCGGGCACCCCAATCAGCGAGGATACGCTGGTGACCATTACTGTAGCGGATGACGCAGGCTCAGACACGTGCCAAGTGCTTGTGACTGTGGAAGATGATATTCCGCCGGTGATCACGCTTCTTGGCGACGACCCGCAAATCATCGAATGCGGCGACGCGTATGTGGAATCAGGCGCGACAGCCCATGACAATTGCGACGGTGACCTCACCGACGCTATCGTCATTGACGCCTCCGGCGTGGATACCAGTATTGCGGGCGAGTACACGTTGACCTACAATGTAGAAGACAGCGCGGGCAATGTTGCAGATGTAGCGCGCACGGTGCAAGTCCAGAACACATCTGAACCGACAATCACATTGCTTGGCGTGAATCCGCAGAATATCAGCCTTGGCGACGCGTATGAGGAACTCGGCGCCGAAGCGTGGGACGCTTGCGACGGCGACATCACCGACGAGATTGTTATTGACGCTTCCGGCGTGGATACCGACACTGTGGGCGAGTACACTGTAACCTACAATGTCGTTGATAGCGAAGGCAACGCTGCAGATCAAGTGACGCGCACCGTGAACGTGCTTGACACCGAAGTGCCTTTCGTTATTGACGTGATGGTTGAAACAGGCTGGACGGTGCTGGTAACTTTCAACAAGGGAATGGGTACAGGCGTACTTGAGGCGAACAATTACACCATCTCCGGGGATGGACAGGGGACATTGACTGACAACCCCAATTTGGTAGAACTGGATGCGGGCAACACTTACCGCCTTACATGGGAATGCCCCGGAATCATGCTTGCTGAACAAGACGTTACCGTCACGGTAGATGAACAGGTCGAGGACGCCGACGAAAATACCATGGCAGACTATCGTTCTGGTACGCATCCCGCGGGCGCCATTGCCGAAATACCGGTCATAACACTTCTTGGCGATGACCCGTTGTCCATTCCCCTTGGCGAAGACTATGTGGAACCCGGCGCTGAAGCGACCGATTACTGCGGCGAAAATATTAACGAAGACATCGTCATTGATGCCTCCGAAGTGGACACCACTACCGTTGGCGAGTACACCGTGTACTACAACGTGACTGATGGCGCGGGTAACGTCGCAGAACAAGTGACACGCGTCGTTGAGGTGATAGATGCGGCTG
>SKQZ01000411.1 GCA_007118765.1 Candidatus Hydrogenedentota bacterium | reverse complement strand
GTCGGTGTCGTTCGGTTTGTGCCAGCGGTCGGCATGACGCACAAAGAAATCCCCTGCGCTCAGCAAATACACGTTTTCGTAGCGATTGCGCACATCGTGGATGGCTCCCTCAAACGCTTCGGTATGGTTATAATTGAAGTGGGTGTCGTTATCGTGCAACAGCACTACGGTTGTAACGACCGGATAGGTCAGGCGCAACGGCGTTTCCGGCTCATCTATTGTTACGCGGACATGCCCTTTGCCCGTGTCGCCCGCCAGCCGCAGAAGCACGTCGCCTGCATCCAGCCCTTCAAGACGAAACGCGCCGTCTTCTCCAGTCACCGCCTCATGCGAAGACGTTGACACGGTTACGCCGGGCGCCGGCGCGTCATCTGGATCAACAACGACCCCTGTTACGGTAATCGCTGCGGCGGAGATGCTCCCTACCACCAGAAGCGCCAGCACTGAAAAGCGCCATATTCGCGGACCTACGATGGCAATACATGCGTGTTTCATACTGCACTCTCCTTTCATTCATTGTTGTGACAACAAATTTCCTGCCAGGTAAGCGTTGACAACAATCCTTGAAAAGACATCTTTCAGTCTGTGGCATCAGACACTTGCGATCAAATGCGGTGCACACGTTATTGTGACTGGCGTTTTTTAGTCCTGTGCCGCAGGCGAAAGGTTTAACACAAAGTGCTGTCCGAACGGTGTTCTGTCTTTCGCCTCGAAGCGGAGCGTTATTGTTGCAGGGTCATTTGGCGACGCTTCGGTCACGGGAATGACAAGCTGTTGCTGCTCGAAGCGGTGGAGCCTTTCGGTCAGCGGCACGGATGCTTCCAAATCACCAACAACCGTGACATATACGCCGCCGGGCGTATCGCCTGCTTCCGCGGGCGGCACAAGCGTCGCCTCGCCGAGATTGGTAAAGGTCGCTCGCAAGAGGATGGGTCGGTCAGCGGCAAACGTCGCGCTTTCGCCGGGCAACACGCGCATCCAGGAATCATCTGCAGCGCGTATTTCCACATAATCGAAAAAGGCGTCAAGGTATTTGGGAGGATTACTGCCGTCCCATGGGATATTGCCCACGGCCAGAGGCGGGCAATTGGTGGAGTCAGAACCGGTGGCTTCCGTCCTGAGCCCGGGGATGCGCCCCGCTTCAATAGCGCCCCAGAAATCCCGTTCCAGCGCCGAATAGATGCCTGTGAGTCCGTCGGTATGGGCGTCACGGTCAAAGGTAAGCCACATATCCACGGGCCGCGCATCGGGCGCCCGGGTAAACAGCGGGCCTTGTTGCCGTATAACCTGTGTGACGGGTCGGTCTGTGCCGTCGGGATTGATAACGCCGTAATCGCTGTTTTCATTCACCCGGAACCCGCCGGGATACCACCACCAGTAGATGCCGTCGGCGCCGCTTCGCTCCAGCATACGGTAGAAATCCCTGTAGTACGCGGCCTGAAAATCCATGCGCTCGTCCGTGTAAGTGTTTTGCGCCATATCCCACACATGAACGCCCGCCTCCGCCCACAGCACAGGCAATGTGGGATTGGCCCATCGCGCATACTCATAGGTGAACCAGCCGGGTCTGACCCGTTCCCAGTCTCCAATCCTGCCATAGGCTTCCGGTTGTAATATATCCACCGCCCCGGCCAGATAAGCGAAATCATACAGCAGGGCATCGGTCATGGTATCGGTGGGGTCGCCCGCCATGGACATGCGGAAACTAACCAGCGTATGCGGGTCAATGGTGCGTACGAGGCGTCGGGCCTCAGCGTATTTTTCGTACAGCAGCGTATCCAAAAACCGGCGGTAAGCGGCAATCATCCTGTTCCACGGGCCGTCAGGTCCGATTTGATGAGGTTCAAAGTTGACCACATTACCGTCATCATCGCGGGGCACGGGGAATTCCCAATCGGCCTCGGCATTTTCGAGACTGCCGTAGCGCTCAATAATCCACGCCTCCCATGCAGGGTTGAACGGGTCACGTTCCCAGTCACGGAACATGGGTTCCCACGCAAGGTCGTAAGCGAACACCGTGTCGTTTTCCGCCAGTCGCAGGGTCTCGATCATCTCCCGCACCTGCTCCCAGGGAAAGTCCATGGGCGTGCCCGGGCGCAGTGACAGGTTTGCCTTCATGCCGAGTGCGTCCATGCGCCGCAGGATGTCAAGCAGATTCTGCGCCTCCATACTCTCATGGTACAGAAAAATGCTCAGCGAGTTGCAGTTCATGGCGGCACATCGTTCCAAGTCGCGCTGTATCACATTCGGGTGGTAGGCCGCCGCGCCCAACCATTGCTCAAAATAGTGATACCATTCAATGGCAATGCCCGACGACGGCATGTAATTGATGCCGTGGGGACGCCACCGCTCGCCGTCCAGCATAAACCGGCCATCCTCAACCGTCACAAAAGAAGGCGTCGGGTTGGGACGCCAGCAATGGATTTCATGGGTTGCCTGGTCGAGCGGGCGCTCCCCGGCATGAAGGCGGGCCTCAACCAGAAACCCCGTTTCCGGCCATGTGTCCGGCGTCCATCGGGTTTCCATGCGCGCCGTTTCGCCGGGTTGGGGGGCGCCGATATCGAGCGCTTCATCCGCGACAATTTCTCCCGCGCTGTCCGACACGCGCAAGGACAGGCGCATGGGGATGGTGTCGTCGCCGCTGGTTCGTGCTATCTGCACGCCCAGCACAACCGTCTGGTCGTCGAGGTAGGTATATCGGTCTGCGCCCGCGTCCAGGAAATAGACCGGCGTGGTCATGCGCTCAATAACGGCGCGCAACGCTGCGCGGCCCCCTTTTGACAGATACCAGTCGCTCTCTTCAATGCCGAACGACGCCCACACGCTGTTTTGATAGGGGCCTTCCACATTCACCGTCATGGCCGCCGGATATCCGCGGAAATCGTCCTCTGTGCCGCGTGCCTCAATCAAAGGGAGCCAGCGCCATGGCCGCCCTTTGTCAAAACCGCTCGCCTCGGGACGGGGATGTACGCAACGGACCGCTGCAGGCACGTCAAAGTCATGGTCGGACACAATCGACTGGTCTGCGGCAGCCCTGAAAGCGGTCACATCGGCGGCATCATAGAACTTATACGTCGGCGAGATGGTGTCCAGTGCCGGTGGCGGTATATCGCCCAGAATCTCACGCAGATCATCGTCCAGCGGGGCGGCGCCCACTTGGGCCACTTGAAAATGGTGGGCGCCCTCCAAATGGCCGGTGTGCGTGTAGGCCAATGTAAAACCGATCATGTCCGTATTGGAAGGATCGAGACAGCCATCACTGCGTTCAGGCACACTTTCCCAATACTTGAAGTCTTCGGGGATAAGCATGAATCGCTGCCATTCTTCGCTAATGGGCACGGTGGCTATCCATCGGGCGCCATCCCGCTCACGCCACTCCACGGCCAGTTGGTTGGTGTCGGGGCCGCCACGCGCCGTGAATACGGTGACGGTATGTCCCGGCGGGAATGGCGGAGTGTCGAATTCGCGACAGGCCGAGTCCCAATTCTGCAACTCCGGAATGTTTACCTCAAGTGCTGCGACACCCGGCGCCAGCGCATCGGCAACGACCCGGTGCTCGGTAGGCGTGTCCATGCGTTTTGCGGCGCGGTGCCAGCCATCAAGGTCTTCTTCGGAAAAATCCAGAATCACATGGGGAGGCGCTTGCTGTGCCGTTGCCATGCGGTAGGCTTCCGGCGTCTGCCATGTATCGTCCAGAAAAACCAGCCGCTCGCGCCAGGCGGGCGTGTTCAATGCCAGCACATCGCCCCCGTGCTTCAGGTATTCATGTATCGGCTCAATAGACCGCATGGGCAGCCGCTTGGCGTTCGTCAGCACGAGCAATGATACCGTGTCTGCCGACAAAGCCGCCGGATTACAGATATCCGCGCCGTCCACGAGAACCACCTCAAAGCCGGCATCGGTCAGCTTTTGCTGCAATGCGGTCGCCAGTGTCGGGTCCGTCCCGTGCGACGCATCCGTGAAAAGCGCCGCTGTCGGCGGGGTGGCCGCCGTGGCAATGTTCATCAGGCAAAGGAAGAAAACAACAGTTGACAGTACGGTACGCATGGCGATTATCTTTCTTGTTTCTTTTGCAGACCCATGGCCTAACCCGCATATTTCACCCCGC
>SKQZ01000189.1 GCA_007118765.1 Candidatus Hydrogenedentota bacterium | reverse complement strand
TCGCTGGTGGGACTGGCGATTCTGGCCACGTTGCTGGCGGGCGTCACCATACCGGTGTTGTACAGCGACATGCCCCACGGCGAACAGCTGGCGCTCACGGCCATTGTGATGCTGGTGGCGCTGGTAAGCCTTGTCATCATCGGCATTGGCGCCATCGGTTTCGGGTTGGGGCTGCTGGGCGAGCTGTTGTTGCGGCGGCTGCCCGCGCCGGACCCGCGCCAATGCATCGCCGAATCACACACCGGGAGCCGCGGCGATTAACGGGAGGCCCGGCGTTGTCCGGGAACGGATACAACCACGAAGGAGGAGTTGCAATGGGAACCAAAGAAGCCGCCCATCCGTTGGAAGGCAAAAAAGCGCCCGCCTTTGCGCTGGAATCGGAATCCGGCGACAAGGTGCGGCTTTCGGCGCTGCAGGGGAATCTTGTGGTGCTGTATTTTTATCCCAAGGACAACACGCCGGGATGTACGATGGAAGCGAAGGAGTTTCGCGATGCGGCTGCGGCCTTTGCGCAGGCGGGCGCCGTGGTGCTGGGCGTAAGTCCTGATTCCGTCGCGTCCCATTGCACGTTTACCGAAAAGCATGGGCTTAATTTTACGCTGCTGTCGGACCCCGACCATGTGGCGGCGGAGAAATACGGCGTGTGGGTGGAAAAGAACATGTACGGCCGGAAATACATGGGCATCCAGCGGGCGACCTTTTTGATTGGCAAAACCGGCCGGGTATGCCGCGTGTGGCCGAAGGTAAAGCCCAAAGGACACGCCCGGGAAGTGTTGGACGCCATCGCGGCGGTGCAGAACGACTGAAGGAAACCTCATTATGCTGTTGCAGCCGGTTGATTGGGCCATTGTGGGCCTGTTCTTTCTGGTGTCGCTGGCGGTGGGTGTGGCCGTCACGCGGCGTGCAGGCGCCAATACCACCGAGTTCTTTGCCGCGGGACGGAGCATGCCCTGGTGGCTGCTGGGCATTTCAATGGTGGCCACCACCTTCTCCACCGATACGCCCAATCTGGTCACCAACATTGTGCGCGAAGACGGCGTGGTGGGCAATTGGGTGTGGTGGGCGTTCCTGCTCACGGGCATGTTGACGGTGTTTGTGTTTGCCCGGTTGTGGCGGCGTTCCGGCGTGCTTACGGACCTTGAGTTTTACGAACTGCGCTACAGCGGCAGGTCGGCGGCGTTTTTGCGCGGGTTCCGGGCGGTGTATCTGGGCGTTTTCTTTAATGTTATTGTGATGGCGTCGGTAACGCTCGCCGCCATTAAAATCGGCAGCGTCCTGCTGAACCTATCGCCCATGCAAACCATCCTCATCGCCAGCATTGTAACGGTTGTCTACAGTATGCTGGGCGGCTTGCGCGGGGTGTTGATCACCGACCTTATCCAGTTTACCATGGCCATGATAGGCGCTGTGGGCGCGGCGTATGTGGCATTGCAACGTCCGGAGGTGGGCGGTTTGTCCGGCATGCTTGCCCATTCCGAATTGGAAGGGAAACTGGCGCTGTTGCCGAGTTTCACCGATGCCAGTCAACGGCATGTGCTTATCGGCGTGTTCCTTATGCCCATCATGGTGCAATGGTGGAGCGTGTGGTATCCCGGCTCGGAACCCGGCGGCGGCAGCTACATTGCCCAGCGCATGTTGTCCGCCAAGGACGAAAAGAACGCGCTCGGCGCGGTGTTTCTGTTTAATGCGGCCCATTACGCACTGCGGCCGTGGCCGTGGATTATTGTGGCGTTGTGTTCGTTGATTGTGTTTCCGACACTTGATTCGTTGCGCGAGGCCTTTCCCCATGCGGCGGCTATTGTGGGCCACGATATGGGGTATCCGGCCATGCTCACCTTTTTGCCCGCCGGTTTGCTGGGGCTTGCGGTGGCGTCGCTTATTGCGGCGTATATGTCCACCATTTCAACGCACTTGAATTGGGGCGCCTCCTATGTGGTGCATGACTTCTACCGACGCTTTATCCGTCCGGACGGCAGCGAGCGCGAACTGGTGTTCGTCGGGCGCGTCGCCACGGCCGTATTGATGGTGATGGCGGGCGCATTGGCGCTTGTCATGGAAACGGCGCGCGACAACTTTCAGATTATGTTGCAGGTGGGCGCGGGCACGGGCCTCATCTTTATCCTGCGCTGGTTCTGGTGGCGCATCAACGCGTACAGCGAAATCACCGCCATGGCCGTGTCGTTCCCGGTGGCCGTATACCTGCGGTTTATTCATGTCAGGCTCGGGTTTGCGCCGATAGACAGCGATGTGCAGCTGGTGCTCACCGTGTTGATAACCACGGCGGCGTGGGTGGCGGTGACGTTGTTGACAAAACCGACCCCGGAAGCAACATTGCGCCGTTTCTGTAAGATCATTCGGCCGGGCGGCCCCGGATGGCGCACGTTCACCGAACAACTGCCCGATGCGAAACCCGGCGAAACGGCATGGGAAGTGCCGCAGGGCATCTTGTGCATGATGCTGGGATGTGCGTCCATTTACTCGGCGCTGTTTGCCACGGGCTATTGGCTGTACGGTCGTTACGGACTGGCCGCCTTCCTCACAACGGTCGCCGTGGTGTCCGGCGCCATTTTGGCGCGGCAGTGGCGCGCACTGGTTTCACGGTCTTGATACAACAGCCCCAAAGGGAAAGAATCGTCGTATGAAAGTTGGGATGATTGGATTTGCGCGGTCGGGCAAGACAACCGTGTTTAACGCCATCACGGGCGCGTCCGCCGAGGTGGGCGCGTATGGCAGCCGCGACGCGAATCTGGCGGTGATTAAGGTGCCCGATGAACGGGTGGACACGCTGGCGACGTTCTACAAGCCGAAAAAGAAGACCTACGCCGAGTTCGAGTTCATTGATATTGCGCCGGCTGAAGGGGCCGATGCGGACAAGACGTTGGACAATGCCGCGCTGAACCTGCTGCGAAACGCGGACGCGCTGGTGCATGTGGTGCGTGCCTTTGACGATGAAAATGTGTTGCACCCCATGGGCAGCGTCAATCCGGAGCGCGATGTGACCGCCCTCGAAGAAGAACTGCAGATCACAGACTTTATTATCATTGAAAAACGTATTGAGCGCTTGGAAAAAGAACATCGTAAAGACCAGGAATATGACCTGCTTGTGCGATGCAAAGAACATCTGGAAGCGGGCAACCCGTTGCGCACCCTGCCGCTGAATGCACAGGAAGATACGGTGCTTCGCAGTTTTACCTTTCTGTCCCAGAAACCCATGATGCTGCTGGGCAATTACGGGGAGGCCGCCATCGGCAACGACGACCCGGCGCGTATGCAGGCGGCCGCCGGGAAACACGGCTTGAAACTGATCGAACTGTGCGGCAAACTGGAAATGGAGGTAAGCCAACTGCCGCAAGATGAGCAGGAGGTTTTTCGGACGGAGCTGGGGCTTGGGGAGGAGTCGCGTATCCGGTTTATCCATTTCGCTTATGAGATGTTGGGGCTCATTAGCTTCCTTACGGCGGGCGACCCGGAGGTACGGGCATGGACCATCCGAAAAGGAACCAGCGCGGTGGACGCCGCCGGAGTTATCCATTCAGACATCAAACGCGGGTTTATCCGTGCGGAAACCATCGCGTATGACGACTATGTTGCGGCGGGATCAATGGCGAAGGCCAAGGAAAAAGGCAAGGTACGGCTGGAAGGAAAAGACTATACCGTTCAAGACGGAGACATCATCCTCTTTCGGTTCAATGTGTAACAGCAGGATGACGGCGCCACAAAGTAAAGAGGCCTGACACGTTTCCGTACCAGGCCTCCGCGGAAGGAGAAACGCCACATGTGGCACTGACCATCTTTATTATACCATGATTCCGCAAGTTGGGCAAGCCCTATTTTTTGCTTTTTTTGCCCGGAAAACATAGTGCCACAGCGCATTGAGACACCAGATGAGTGATTCAGTTCGCGCATATACATAATATATGTATACTATGCCGTACAATATACCTTATGCAGCATCAACCGACCGTCTGTTCATGTTAAGTTTATATTGTTCAATGTGTTATTTGTAATCGTTGTGCGCGAAAGCACCTGATTGAATGTATATATGCCGCCCTATCGCATTATGTAACTTTAGCAGAAATCTATGTAAACAGTGAATCTCCATGCCGCCGTG
>SKQZ01000250.1 GCA_007118765.1 Candidatus Hydrogenedentota bacterium | reverse complement strand
GCGCAGGCCGCCGGCTGACAGCGTGTTAGTACACGTCGAAGTCGGCGGGCAAGCAAAGTGCCTGATATGGTGTAAGATTCGCAGGCGCAACAGAAATCTTGTGAAATATGCGGGTTAGGGGAATGACGTGCTTTGCGTGCTATGGAGCGGGCAATAATGTGGCCGCAGACGTGCTTGTCTGGTCCGCGGCGCGCACTTCATCGGCATCCGGGTCTTTGATGAGCACAAGGCGGTCATCGGAGGCGAGTGCCACGCCCCCTTCCGCATCAATAGACCGGAATTCCGGCATGGGCGCTTCCTCCTCGGCGTGATAGGGCGTTAGCACGGCAATGAAGCGCATGGTGTCTGCGGGTGTCTGTGTTGAGGCGGTGAAGTGGTATTGATCCGGTGCTTCGCGTGTAAGCGGCGGGTCCCATCCGCTGCGCTGTTCGAAGGCCAGCGAATCAGGCGTCAGGAACCGCACGCGCATGCGGGCGTTGTTTTCGGCAACAGTGACCGACAAGGTGTCCTCTTGCAGCGCCATTTCACTGCGTGCGTGCAGAAGCCACTGGTACGTGGCGTCATCTTCCGCCGCCAGATCGTCAACGATGATAATGATGTTTGGCCTTATGAACAACAGGTGGCGGTAGGCACGGGTCAGCCGTCCGTCATAAGCTTCCACGGCATCGCCCAAAGCATACGCCCAATCGCCCTCTTCGATATGGGTGACAATGTGCCCCCGGGACTGTGGACTGCGCGGTTTCTGGCCTTCATGGTCCACCAGGATGGCGTTGTGTGCGTGGGTTTGCCAGACCCATGCGCGGTGGTGGGGATCGCCGTAACTGTGATAATAGCCGCTGCTGATGGCCAGTGGCTCGCCAAAGGCCTCCACCACAAACGCGGTTTGATTGGCGTGATTGTGACTGATGGCGCCAAAGGGGCTGCTCTGAAACAGCACAAAGACATTGTCATCGGGTGCGGCCATGTTGTGGTGCATGGCCACCCAGCCCACATCAAAAAACGCATGAGACTGGGGGAGGTCTGCGGGCGGCTGTCCTTCTAATTCCGGCTTGTATATGTGCAGCGCCTGGGGTCCCGAGGGGCCGCCGCCGCCCATATCCGCATGCCAACGATAATAAGGGTTGTCATAGAGACTGGCCATGTTATACATAAGAGCGGCATCTCCACCGCCCACGCTTCTTTCATATCCGTCCCCGAAACTGCGCGTTGGCCGGTTGGGATAGGCGACATACAAACCAAAATCGCCTGTATTGCGGAAAAACGGCTTGTCTTTCAGCGGAATGCCCAAGCGGTCCAACTCGGTGACCGTGCGTATCATGCGCCGCATGTACGAACTCCAATAACTGACGCCCTCGTGCCAGCCGCCGTCGCTGTGGCCCCACGCGGGATATACGGACCAGAGCACCTGCAACGTGTATTCCAACCAGTCGCGGGCATCCGGCGCTTCGTGTGCCAGAATAATCCCGCCTTCCACGGCAAAGCCAATCATGCGTCCGGGATGGCTTGAAAAAGGCTTGCTTTCAAACGGGCGGCTTCGATGCATCTCGTTAATCTGACGGATACGTTCGCTCAACACCTCAATGCACAGCGCCCGCTCTTCTTCATCAAGGGTGTCGTGAATATAGTCAAAGGTGCGCGGCGCATTTTCGCCGATGTCCATGCCCAGTTCGGTGGGCCAATATACGCTGGACGGACCATCCACGTCCCACGTCATAAAATGCATCAGGCGCCGCTTGGCCTCTTCCGCAAAGCGCATGTCGCCGGTATACAAATATGCCTGCGCACAGATTTGCATGCCCTGCGTATACGGGCGCATGGCACGCCATGTTTCATTGTATACCTCGCGCCAATCGTCATATTCATCCCACGGCAGCGGCTCTTCAAAAAGCGGTTCTTTCCGTTCCAACACGGCTTCCGCCTGGCGTACAATCGGCGCCACGAGCCATTCGTATTCGTCGGGGTTGTCGCGCACGTGCGCAGCTTCCTCGGGCGTAACAAAGATACGGGGCCGTGTATCGGGAATTGCGGCCAAAACGTCATCCATGTCTGGAAACGGAAATGAGACAGCGTCCGCCGGAATGGTAAATGCCCGTGCCTTGCTGAATACCGGCCCGTCCTCGGCCTCATAGCCATAGCGCCAGTGCCATTCCCCCTGTGCCAGTGTTGTATCCGGCACATGCACGGTCATGGTCAGGTCCGAAACCCGTATGGTGCTTTCCTCCGGGAATGAAGCATCCGGCGCGTATTCCACCAGCCACTCGGTTATGTCGTCCGCAGGCAGCCACACGAACGCAGGCGGATTGGCCGCTGTTATGGCGCCGTCTTCCGGTGCATAAGACACTTCGTCCGGCGCCGGGGTACGGTCCAGCGGCACTGTGGCGCCGGAAATGGCGCACCCCCCGATAATCCCGATTAGGAAGAGTGTTGCGGCGACTGATGATATATGACCGTTCCGCAGAGAATGTGTTGCCATGACAATGCTCCTTTTGGTACTGTTGCTCCACACGACATGAGACAATGGTAACATACAGACCGACGAAATAATAGAACAGCACGACTTGGCTTGGCTCATACCTAATAAAGAATTTGCCATCCCTTTGATAATAGGCTATCATGAGGGTGTTATGACAAGGAGGGCGCCTCTATGCGCATTATGATCGGAAAATCAAGCGTCGAAGCAGTACAGGGCGACATTACGAAAGATTATTCGCATGCCATTGTCAATGCAGCCAATAAGACGTTGCTTGGCGGCGGCGGGGTGGACGGCGCCATTCATCGTGCGGGCGGTCCGGAAATCCTTGAGCAATGTCACCGGTTGAACGGTTGCGATACGGGCGACGCAAAAATTACCACCGGCGGCAGATTACCCGCAAAATACGTTATCCATACGGTTGGTCCGGTCTATCACGACGGCAAACACAATGAGCCCGAATTGCTGGCATCCTGCCACCGGCGCAGTCTCGAGGTGGCGCTGTCCAATGGTGTGAGGACCGTGGCCTTCCCCGCCATCAGCTGCGGCGTGTACGGGTATCCCGTCCCGAAAGCGGCGGCCATTGCCATAAAGACCGTACGCACTTTTTTGCAAAAGCATCAGGAGATTGAACGCGTCCGGTTTGTGTTGTTTGACGCCGACGCACTCCGTGTATTTGCAGGAGAACTGGAACGGCAGGGAAACGCAGGAAAAGAGTAAACGCAGGAGAAGAACGCTATGTCGCAACATATGCTGTACGCGGGTGGCTTGGTTTTGGTGGCGATGCTGTCAATCGGCAGTATGGCGCGGGCCGTTGAAAATTGGCATGAGGATGCCTTTTTCGGGCTTCATTACGACCTGCATCCCAATGCAACCGATACCAACCTGGGCGAAGAAACCACTTATGAACACATCCGGGAGATGTTGGAAAAGGTGCAGCCTGATTTTGTGCAGTACGACTGCAAAGGTCACCCCGGATATACCGGCTATCCCACCGAAGTGGGCTCGCCGTCGCCCGGCATTGTGAATGATGCGCTGAAGATATGGCGCGAAGTCACCCGTGACATGGGCATTCCCTTGTCTATCCATTACTCCGGCGTGTGGGACACCCGGGCCATAGAACTGAACCCCGAGTGGGCGCGCATTGGTTCCGATGGCCAGCCTGATCCGAACTATACCAGCCGTTTGAGCGCCTATGCCGAGGAACTGATGATCCCGCAATTGCTTGAAGTAGTGCGCGAATACGATATTGACGGCATGTGGATTGACGGCGAGAACTGGGCCAGCAAGCCGGATTGGAGTGAAGACGCGCAGGCGTTGTTTACCGAACGCACGGGCATTGAAGACATTCCCCGTAACGCCAACGACCCACACTGGCATGAATGGCTGGCCTTCCACCGTGACCTGTTCATCGAGCACGTCACGCGCTACACCGAAGCGGTGCATGCGCTGAAGCCCGAATGCATGGTTACCAGCAACTGGATGTACAGTGTGCGTCAGCCCGAAGAACCGGTGGCGCCCATCAATTATCTCAGCGGCGACTTTGATCCTTCCTTTGGCGCCGAACGTGCCATGGCCGAGGCGCGATTCATTTCCAGCCGGGGGATGCCGTGGGATTTGATGGCGTGGAGTTTTCTGCAGACACATGGCAACGGTTGGATGTTGAAGACCGCCACCCACCTGTGCCAGGAAGTATCCACCGTGCTCGCCCAGGGCGGCGCCGTATTTATCTATAACCAACCGCAACGCAGCGGCCGGATCACCGAATGGCATCAGGACATCTTGGCCGAGGTGGCGCAGTTCTGCCGGGCGCGCCAGCACTACAGCCACAAAACGAACACCATGCCGCAGGTGGCCGTGCTGCACAGCGAAACGTCTTATTACAAGCACAATGATCCCCTCTACAACTTTGCCACCGCCAACCAGCCGATGGAAGGGGCGATGTTTGCGCTGCTGGAGAACGGCTATAGCGTGGATATTATGAACGAAGCGACCTTGCTGCGTGTCATGGATGATTATCCCATGGTCGTGATTCCGGAGGCCGCCCATGTGCCCGATACCGTGAAACAGGCCCTTGTCGAATACGTCAGGCGGGGCGGCAGGGCGCTCATCACCGGGGCGTTTGTTGCCGAACAATACGGCGAACTGGCCGGTGTGGCAAAGGATGAACGCGATCCCCAAGGCGGCTGGCTGCCTGTGGGCAATGGCGCTGTTACCGTTTATGGCGCCTATCAGCCCACCACACTGGAAACTGCGCAAATGCTCGCGCCCGTGCTTTATCAGCAGGAACCGGGACTGAACCAACGGGATTTTGCCGCCGCCACCGTCAATACATACGGAGAAGGCAAGGTGGTCGCCATTCACGGCCCCATCTTTCGCAACTATTATGGGGCGCGCTATCCGCTCATGCGCCGCTTTATTGGTGATATGGCGGCAGCGCTCGACACCCCCGGCCTTGTCCGTGTGCATGGCCCGTGGCACATTGAAATGGCCGCACGCGAGAAAGAGGGGCGTATCCTGATTCATCTTATCAACCGCGGCGTGTCCGGGTATTTATCGCCCCATCGTCACATCGTGGAAAATGTGCCCGACACGGGGTCGTTTACTGTTACAATCCCCATTGCCGAACGTCCAACGCGCTGTTATCTCACGCCCGATAAGTTTGGCCTTGAATGGACGTGGAAAGATGGTCTGCTCACTGCTACTGTTGGCGGCCTGCATATTCACAACGTACTTGTTGTGGAATAAACGCGCGGCCTGCGACTGGCAAATGAGGGCAAGAAAATGCAGATCCGTCAATTCTGGAACCGGAGCATCCTGTCTGATTATAATTACAGACGCTTGTCATGGTGATTGGCCATGCCGTTTATGGTATCATAATATCTTTGCAACACAGGTGCTTTTCGCGAACACGAATCTTGTGAACATTATATGAATAATTTTTTGAAACATGTTTCTCTCTGGATAGTTCTGCTCATCATTGTTGTGCTTGCGCTATCCAACTTTTCCCGATTCCAAGAGGGCGCCCGACCCTTGGGCGAGCCGGATTTCGTTGCGCAGTTGGACGCTGACAACATAGAATCCGTGAGCATTAAAGAGGTCGGCTCAAACCTGCTGGAAGTACGCGCGGATTTTCGCAACACGGTGGAAAACCAAAATGCCATGGAGTTTAAGACGGATCAATTCCGTGATGAATGGCGACAACAGTTATCCGCGCAAAACGTCCCCTACCAATACGAAGTTGCCAGTGGCATCTGGCAGGGATTGTTAATCAATATCCTGCCACTGGTCTTGATTTTCGGTGTCTTCTGGTTCTTTATCTTTCGGCAGATGCAGGGCGGCAGCAACAAGGCCATGTCTTTTGGCAAGAGCCGTGCCCGCATGGTCAATCAAGGCGACAAGAAAGTAACCTTTAAGGATGTGGCCGGTGTCGAAGAAGCCGAGGAAGAGCTGGAAGAGATTATTGCGTTTCTGAAAGACCCGCAACGTTTCTCACGGCTCGGCGGCAAGATACCCCGCGGAGTGTTGCTGGTGGGTGCGCCGGGTTCCGGCAAGACGCTGCTGGCACGTGCCGTCGCGGGCGAAGCCGAGGTGCCTTTCTTCAGCATCAGCGGTTCCGATTTTGTGGAGATGTTTGTGGGCGTGGGTGCGAGCCGTGTGCGCGACCTGTTCCAACAAGGACAGAAGAACGCGCCCTGCATCATTTTTATTGATGAAATAGATGCCGTGGGCCGACAGCGTGGCGCGGGGCTTGGCGGCGGTCATGATGAGCGCGAACAGACCCTGAACCAGCTGCTTGTGGAAATGGACGGGTTTAACACCAACGACGGGGTTATCCTGATGGCCGCAACAAACCGGCCGGATGTGCTCGATCAGGCCTTGTTGCGACCGGGCCGTTTTGACCGTCAAATTGTGGTGCCCAACCCTGATATTAAGGGTAGAGAAGACATCCTTAAAATCCATATTGATAACCAGAAGATTCCGTTGAGTGACGATGTGGAACTGTCGGTGCTTGCCCGCGGAACCCCCGGCTTTTCCGGCGCCGACCTGGCGAATCTTGTCAATGAAGCCGCGTTAATTGCAGCCCGCAATGGCGATGAAGCCGTTGATATGAAGACCCTTGAAGACGCAAAAGACCGTGTACTGATGGGTCCGGCGCGTCGCAGCATGATCCTCAATGCGCGGGAGAAGATGGCGACGGCCTATCACGAAGCGGGGCATACCCTCGTGGCCAAACTGTTGCCCGACAGCGACCCGGTACACAAAGTTACCATAATCCCAAGGGGCCGCGCCTTGGGCGTTACCAGTTGGCTGCCCGAAGAAGACCGCCACAGCATGACCCGGTCGTATTGCAAGGCCATGATACGGGTGTTGATGGGCGGACGTGCCGCAGAAGACATCATCTACGAAGAATTTACCAGCGGCGCCGCCAATGACTTAAAGCGCGCCACGCAGCTGGCCCATAAAATGGTGTGCGAATGGGGCATGAGCGAACTGGGCCCCATCACGTTTGGCAGCGAAGATGAGGTATTTCTTGGGCGTGATTTCGCGAAAATGCGCGATTTCAGTGAAGAAACCGCCTCCGCCGTTGACCGCGAAATCCATCGCATCTGCGAAGATAGCTACAAAGATTCACGGGATTTGCTGAAGAAGCATGAGCAGGTGTTGAAGGCGCTGGCGCAGGCGTTGTTTGAACAAGAAACGCTTGAAGCTGACGAAATTGATGAAATTATCACGAATATCGCGGGGCCGGGTGTGTTGCCAAAGCGGCCCAAGCCTGAACCCAGCGACAACGACCAGGACAAGAATAAAGAAAAAGACAAGCAGCGCGAGAAACATGCTCCCGAAGTGAATAACATTGCTCCCGACGGTGCAATGCCGGAAACTGCTTGATCTGAAGGCGGCCGTGTGTTGTCCTTTCTCCAATTCGGACTGTGGCGCAGTCCTGACAATGCCGTGTCGTACAATGGTGCAATCATCGGAGTGGCCCACCCGTAAAACGTCATGAACACCTCGCTTAGAACCATGCTCGAAGACGATACCGCCACCCGCGTCATGGGTATTCTGAACGCCACGCCGGACTCCTTCTATGATGGCGGACGCTACTATACGCCTGAAGAGGCCGCTGCCCATGCCGCACGCATGGCTGCCGACGGCGCTCATATTCTGGATATTGGCGCGGAGTCATCACGACCGGGCGCAACCCCCGTTAGTCTGGAAGAAGAATTACGGCGTGCGCTGCCTGCGGTGGAGGCGGCGGTTCCCACGGGGTTGCCGGTGTCCATTGATACGTGGCGTGCGGAGACGGCGCGACGCGCCCTCGCTCTCGGTGCGGTGATGGTGAACGACATTACCGGTTTGCGCGGTGATCCGGCCATGGTGGAAGTGGTTGCCGCATCGGGCTGTTTCTGCGTTATCATGCACATGCGCGGCACCCCCCGAACGATGCAGGATGATCCAACATACACGGATGTCATAGCAGACATCAGCGCTTTCTTTGAAGAGCGTGTCACATACGCATTGGATAATGGCATTTCAGAGGATCGCATTTGGCTGGACCCGGGATTTGGCTTCGGGAAGACAGTGGAACAAAACCTGGCCTTGTTGCGCCATTTGGATGCTTTCCATGCCCTTGGTTTTCCGCTGCTCATCGGAACATCAAACAAATCGACCATTGGCGCTGTGCTGGATGTGCCACCGGAGGATAGAAGCGGGGGAACGGCGGCAACGGTGGCAATTGCAATTGTCAAAGGGGTACACTGTGTGCGTGTGCATGATGTAAAGACCATGGCCCGGGTAGCGCGAATGAGTGACGCTGTGGTTCGTGCTGCCCCTCGAAGCGATTGAGCCTGATTTCAGCGCGTGAAAATAAGGAACCCGTCATGATAGAACTTGGGGTTAACATTGATCATGTGGCCACGTTGCGTCAAGCGCGACGCGGCCTTGTTCCAGACGTTGTCGGCGCGGCCAAAGTATGTGAAATTGCGGGCGCGCACCAGATTACGGTGCATTTGCGCGCGGACAGACGTCATATTCAGGACGCGGATGTAAAGGCGCTGAAACAAACTTTGCTGGTGCGGCTGAACTTGGAAATGGCCGCTGTCCCTGAAATTATCGCGATTGCCCACGATGTGAAACCTGACACCGTCTGTTTGGTGCCGGAAAAACGCGAGGAAATAACCACGGAGGGGGGGCTTGACGTGGCGGGACAACAGGACAAACTGGCCGAGGTCGTGCAGGGCATGCATGAGAAGAACATAAGCGTCAGTATGTTCATTGATCCGGAGCCCCGGCAAATCGAAGCGTCTGCAAAAATCGGAGCAGATTGTGTGGAGTTGCACACCGGCGCTTATGCCAACGCTTCGGGGGAAGCCGTCGAAGTGGAACTCCAACGACTGTGGGACAGCGCGGAAATCATTGGGGATACACCGCTGCGATGTCATGCAGGGCACGGCCTGACCGTGCGTAATCTTGCGCCTGTGGCCCTGATTCCGGAACTGTGCGAGGTCAATATTGGACATGACATCGTTGCGAGGGCGGTGTTTATCGGTTTGGACAACGCCGTAAACGAAATACTTGGCGTGCTGCATGATATTGAAACCAAACGCTGATTACCGGCCGATACGCAGACCATAAACGCGGGAAAGAGGGGGCGGTAAACGCCGGAAGAGGCGCTTTTCCACGATACGCAAAAAAGACGTCCCAATACTTTTTATTGTGGTCTATGCTGTGATATACTTACTCAAACCACAATATATTGGGTTACGGAGTGGTAGCGTATTGTGAATGGTCGTACACGAAAAGTTCATTTTGTTGGCGTCGGCGGTATCGGCATGAGTGGTCTTGCCGAGATTCTGCTCAATTTGGGCTATGAGGTATCCGGGTCGGATATTCAACCATCGCCCATTACCGAACGACTGCAACGGTATGGGCTCCGGTTTTTTGCCGGGCATGCCGCATCGAACATAAAAGATGCGGGCATTGTTGTGGTTTCTGCGGCCATCGGCGAGGACAACCCGGAGATTCAAGCGGCGGTCAGCCGCAACGTACCGGTAATTCACCGCAGTGACTTGTTGGCGGACATTATGCGGCTCAAACCCAATGCGGTGGTTGTGGGCGGTACGCATGGCAAGACCACGGCGACTTCCATGATTAGCGCTTTCCTTGACGACGCCAACATCGGCGCCACCACCATTGTGGGCGGCATTTTACATCGCACCGGCGCCAATGCGCGCTGGGGCGCAGGCGATTATCTGGTTGCTGAAGCGGACGAGCATGACGGGTCGTTTTTGCGATTGCATCCGACCATTGCTGTCGTCACCAACATAGACGCGGAGCATTTGGAGTATTATGGCACCCTTGACAACATTAAACGGGCGTTTACTGATTTTTGCAACTCCGTTCCTTTTTACGGTTTTGCCTTACTCTGTGGCGACGACGCGAATTGTCGCGCAATTATCCCCGAAATTGAAAGTGTGCTTCTCACATACGGCCTCACAGAGGGTGTTTCGCTCCAAGCGACGAATGTGCGCCGGGGCGCCATTGACCCGGCGCGTCCGCGGGGTGGGCAGATAGCCTCGTTGCGCACTTGTTTTGATGTGGTCAATCATGATGAGCAGTTGGGAAGAACCGGATGTCTCGGCGAAATTGCCATTCACACGCTGGGTGAACACAACATCCGCAATGCGCTGGCGGCATGTGCGGTGGGGCTGTGTCTGGGCATGCGTTTTCCAACCATTGCGGAGGGGCTGCGGCAGTTTGACGGGGTGCGCCGCAGGTTGCAGCTTTGTGGCGATGTTGGCGGCGTTACGGTTTTGGAGGATTACGCACACCATCCCACGGAGATTACCGGCACGTTGGAAGCGGCGCGTTGGTTGGCGCCCGCCCGTCTCATCTGCGTCTTTCAGCCTCATTTGTACAGCCGCACCAAATTCTTTTGTGAAGAGTTTGCGGGTGCGCTGGCTGCCTCCGATCGTGCGCTGGTCACGGATATTTATGGTTCCCGCGAAACGCCCATGCCCGGCGTTGACGCCGGTTTGATTGTGGATGCGGCTCATGACATGGGGGCGCACCACATCGAACTGGTGCGCGACATGAATGCCGTCCCGACAATGCTTGCGCAGGATTTATCTGATGGCGATGTGGTGCTGATTATGGGGGCGGGCAATATCAACCAAATCGCGCCGGCATTGCTCAAGGAGTTAACTGCAACGCAGGAGGGGATACGCTCATGAGCACGGCGGCCATCCGGAAAAAGCGTCAACCACGGACATCGCCATCCGCGCACAGCCGGAAGAGCAGCAGGTTATTGTCGTGGCGTTTTGAAAGGCTGATTTGTTTGCTGTTACTGGTTGGCGTCGCAGCGTGGTTTACAGGATACATAGTACAGTCGTCGCCTTTCCGTGTTAAACGCGTGCTGTTTGAAGGGGTACATGCGGTGCCGGAACATGAGGTGTTGGCGGTGGCGGGCGTTACCACCGAAGACAGCATTATGTGGTTGGACACGGCTGCCATCGTTGACCGTGTGGAAGCGCTGCCTTATGTGCGGCGATGTGAAGTGAAGCGCATGTACCCGAATGAAGTGTTACTGCGTATCGTTGAACGCGAGCCCGTTGCCACGGTTATGGCAAGCAACCATCTGTTTGAAATCGACAGAGAGAATGTAGTGTTGCGGGAGTTGTCGCCCCACGCCGAGTATATCGGCCCGATGATTACCAATCTGCCTGATGTTACTGCCCTTGAGCCGGGCGTTCAGATTGAAAACGAGGCCTTGACTGAAGCGCTTGCGTTGTGGGAGGCGTTTCGTGACGTCTCCTTTTTGCCTGAAGTGACACTGTCGGAAATATCCGCTGAGCATGTAAATAAACTGCGCATGTTTTTTGACGAACTACCCTATGAAATTCGCTGGGGACGCTCGGATTATCGCAGACAGGCGGCCCGGCTTGAAGTGCTCTGGCATGAATTGCACGGGGATATCCCGTGCGAGTACTATCTTGATTTACGTTTTGATACCGATCTCGTGTGTAAATAATGGAACTCGTCGGTTGCGCGTGGTTTGCTGCACTGGACACAACACAAACAGGAGAATGATCCATGACTCCACTTGAGGAAACTGAATCCTTTGACCAAAATGCCGTCATAAAAGTATGCGGCATCGGCGGCGGCGGCTGTAATGCTGTTAACCGCATGATTGAAGCGGGCTTGTCCGGTGTGCAGTTTATTGTGATTAACACGGACGCGCAGGACCTGAAGGAGTCCAACGCGCCGGTGCGTCTGCAGATTGGGAAGGGCGCCTTGGGCGCAGGCGCCAAGCCCGAGGTGGGACGGCAGGCCTGTGAGGAAGACCGCGACCGAGTACGGGAATTGCTTGTTGGCGGCGACCTCATTTTCCTTGCCCTCGGGCTGGGCGGAGGCACGGGCACCGGCGCTGCGCCCATTGTGGCCCAGGAAGCAGCGGAAACCGGTGCGCTGACCATTGCCATTGTCACGCTGCCGTTCAGCTTTGAAGGTGAAGAGCGTATGAGCAATGCGTTGAAAGGGCTCGCGGAACTTGAGAAGTACGTGGACAGCCTTATTGTTGTTCCAAACGATCGTATCGCGGAGCTGAGCGATGCCAGCACCAGCTTTCTGGATGCCTTTCGGCATGGCGATGAAGTGTTGCACAATGGTGTGCGCGCCATATCTGAATTGATCACGGTGCCCGGCCTGATTAACCTCGATTTTTCCGACGTGCGCACGGTGATGGAAGAACGGGGACGGGCGCTTATGGGCATTGGCATTGGCGAGGGCGAAGATCGCGCCCGCCGCGCTGCTGAAGAAGCGGTTGTGTGTCCATTGCTGGAACAATCCAACATCAATGGCGCGAAAGGGGTCATAATCAATGTGCGCGGCGGCACTGACATGCGCATGCAGGAAGTGCATGAGGCAAACGAATGTGTGCGCAGGAATGCCAGTCCCGACGCCACCATCATTGCGGGGGCGGTGGTTGACAAAGATGAACGCCCGGAATTCCAAGTGACGGTCATCGCAGCGGGATTCCCCAAGAAAGATGCCAGTGCCTATCTTAACCGTAACAAAGAGGCTGAGGCACAAAAAGCTGCTGCCGAGACGCTGAAGAACAAGGCAGGCATCCCCGTGGAATTGAAGAAGAAGGCGGAACAAGGGAAGGGCGTTCCTGTTAAACACGCTGCCAAAGCCGCTCCATCCGCCAAGACCGATAACGGACCGTTGTTCGATAACATGCAGAGCGATAGATCGAACGAACCGAAGGTTATTACCCCGACCATTGATGATTCTGATAACATAAATATCCCCGCCTTTATAAGAAGAAAATGGGAGGAAAAGAAGCGCAAATGAAAGCTCAATTTCAGAAACTGCTACAACGGGCGGTACAAAAGGACGCCTCCGACGTTCACTTGAAGGTGGGCAATGTCCCGTGGTTCCGCGTAGACGGCGAAATGTTGCCGCAGGAGGGGGACCCGTACACGGTGGAAGTGATGGATGCCGTGCTGGATATTCTGCTGAGCGAGGATCAGCGTCGGCATTTGAACAAACGGGGCGAGGTGGATTTGTCGTACACGGAAAAAGGGGTGGGCCGGTTCAGGGTGAATGTATACCGGCAGCGCGGCGCCATTTCGTGTGTGATGCGGCGCATCAAAACAGCCATGCAGAGCTTTGATCAGTTGCACTTGCCCGCGGCACTGAAACGTTTTGCCATGTTACAGCGGGGTCTGGTGCTTATCACCGGCACCACGGGTAGCGGCAAGACCACCACGCTGGCCGCGATTGTGGACTATATTAACCGCCACCGACGATGTCACATCATCACCATAGAAGATCCCATCGAATACCTGCATAATGATCATAGAGGGCTTGTGAGCCAGCGCGAGATTTCGATGGATACAATGGACTTTTCGTCTGCGCTGAAGTCTGTTATGCGTCAGGACCCGGATGTTATTCTGGTAGGGGAGATGCGCGACCTCGAAACATTTCAAGCGGCTATCAGTGCCGCCGAAACGGGACATCTGGTATTCACCACGCTGCACACCACAAATGTCATGCAGACCATTGACCGCATCATTGACCTGTTCCCGTCCAACCAGCACGACCAGATACGGTCACAGTTGTCCCTGAACTTGAAGGGCATCATGTGCATGCGCTTATTGCCGCGTGCGGATGGTGTCGGTCGTGTACCGGCGTGCGAATTGCTGATGGTAAACCCCTCGGCACGCAAGCTCATCAAGGAGAACAGGATAATGCAGTTGGATGGCGTAATCGCTTCCGGGCAAGAGGATGGGATGCTATCATTCAATGACAGTCTGCATAATCTTATCAAGGAAGGGTTGATTACGCAGGAGACCGGCACCGAGGTGTCCGACAACCCTGAAGACCTCAATATGTTGTTGCAGGGGATTCGCCTCAGTTCCCGGCGGGGCGGCATCCTTAAATAGTGGCAAGTCGGTTGCGCCCGTACTGCCCACAGTGTCAAATGCGGTTACGGTCGGGCGTCCAGTACTGTATCATCTGTTTTATTTGGTCGCGGTTCGTGATTTTCTCGTCCAGCACCTTGCGCACAAGCGTCGGCAATTCTTCATCAGAGGCAAAGCGCAGTGCAACCACTTGGTCGGTAGTCAACCCGTTAATCTGCCAATGATCATCGTGCGGCAACAGGCGTTCGAGGCGCAGCCGCATTTCCAGTCGGATAATGCGGTCTTGCAGCACAAGGGGATAGCGTCGAATCTTAATGGCCAGCACCAACAGGCAAGCCCCGAAGTAAATAAGCAACAACTTGATGATG
>SKQZ01000248.1 GCA_007118765.1 Candidatus Hydrogenedentota bacterium | reverse complement strand
GGGCGGCATGGGCGGCATGACAGGCGGCATGGGCGGCATGGGTGGTGGTATGGGCGGTATGGGTGGCGGTATGGGTGATGTCACAGCCATCAGCAATATTTCTGACCTGTTTAGCAACATTAATGATGCGATGGTAGGCGAGGCGCCGGCTATGCCGGAAACGGTTGGTTTGTCGCGTATTGGAACAGGCGCAACTACCGGACAGGCTGCAGGCGCCGGTGGTTATCCAGCCGCCGCCGGTGGCGCGCAGTTGGGCGCTGGTTCTGGCGCCGGTTCGTTTGGAATGGGCGGCGATGTATTGACGCTGCTTGAGCGGCTGGTGCCGCAAGTGTATGAACCATATACAGACGAGCTGCTCTCTGACATGATTTACAATCCGGCCAATAATATGCTGATTGTCAAGAACACACCGAGCAACTTGGAAGAGTTTGAAAAGCAGTTGGCGCAAATTGACGTCACGCCCAAGCAGGTGAGTATTGAAGCCAAGTTCTTAACAATTCGATTGGAAGACCTCAAGAAAGTTGGGTTCCAGTGGGATGCGACGCTCAGTGACCAGAATCAACGGGCACGACGGCTCAGCACACTGGAAAATGATTTCTATTATTACGATGTCAGTGGTGACGGCGTGGATAATATCATCCCCTTCTACAGCAGGCCGGATGGTTCCCCCGTGCTTACCAACACCATCACGGAAGCCACGCTGGGCGGTATGGTGAACCCTGCCTCTACTGCGCCGCCAACGTTTTCCCTGATGGGCAGTATTCTGAGCAATGCCGATGGTGACGAACTAAGCGTCACCTTCGACTATCTTGATGGCTTGGACGAATCGGAATTGCTTAGTGCGCCCCGCGTTACCACCATGAATCGCAAACCTGCGGTTATTGCCGACTTCGCTACGGAATACTTTGTTTCCAGCGTCAATACGCAAGTCTATACGACAGCGGGATTCCAAAGTGGCACAACCACGTCGTTTGTGCAGAATGTGACGCCGCAAGCGTATAACTTCGGTATTGCCCTGTCTGTTACGCCGCAGATTCGCGATAACAATCAAGTGCGTCTCTGGTTAAACCCGGAAGTAAGAACACGAACGGGAGCAAAGTCGTTTGAACAGAAGCAGATCATTGCAGACCAGGAAATCGTAAACGAAATCAATTTGCCCACCACATCGTGGCAAGCCGTATGGACAAATGTGATTGTTCATGATGGCGATACGTTGGTGTTGGGCGGTCTTGTGCAGGATCAGTCCAGTAAATCGGAACAGCGTCTGCCCTATTTGGCGGATATTCCGGTTATCGGTTTCTTCTTCCGTGGTTCGGCGCGCGAAGTGAAACAGTCCAGCTTGTTAATCTTTGTTACGCCGGACATTATTGATTCCACTGGCGCTAGGTTCTTTGATGTGACCGAACTGCCAAGATAAGGATATCAAACAACGACATCCGTAACAGGCGATTCATGGAAACATGGATCGCCTGTTTTGTCGATACCCAATTACCGGGCTGGCCGGTGTGTTGAGCAATGACGGTATACGCTCCAGTGCGCTGAACAGGCCTCCGATTCGATTCGTGTTACCGCCATTTAACAGCAACAAGTGCCACACGGCAAGGGGTTCACCCTAAAGCGGGTTGCCTATTGTACGTTGCCGGCGGATACGTCAGCTGACAAGGCGCGTCAAGAAAGGACACAGCACCATGCGATATTTTATTTATCAGTTGCTCCTGGTTTTTCTTGCGCCGCTGGGTATCGCCTATTTACTTTTCTCGAAGCGCTACCGACAACTGTTGCAGCGCTTCCGACCCCATGTGCCGGCGTCAAGATCGTTCCCGCTATGGATACATGCGGCCAGTGTCGGCGAAGTGCGGGTTGCGAAGGGGCTCATTGAGGCAATACACATCAAAAGGGCTGATATGCCAATCATACTGACAGTAAGTACGCTGTCAGGTCTGTCTCTTGCCGAACGGGAGATATCCGGCGCGGCGGTTACCTTGGCGCCTTTTGATTTGATATGGAGTGTGCGGTCTTTTGTTCGCAGGGTGCGCCCCCGAAAACTGGTCATAATAGAAACAGAACTGTGGCCAAACTTGTTACGGGAAACCCGTCGTCACGGCGCCGAGGTCATTATTCTGAACGGCAGGGTGAGCGCCTCCGTTTTCCCGCGCTATAAACGGTTAAGGTATTTGATGCCGCCGCTCTTTCAGTATGTAAGCGCCGTATGTGCCCAAGAAACCCAATACGCCGAACGATTCAGACAGTTGGGGATTCCGGATGAAGCGATTACCGTTACCGGTAACATGAAATGGGATACGGCCCGTTTGGTTGTCAATGATGATGATAAACGCACACTGCGCCGCGAAAATGGCTTTTCCATGGACGATCAGATCATAATATTCGGCAGCCTTCGTAGCGGTGACGAGCAGTTGGCTGCCGCCTGCTGGCAGCAGATAAAAGTACAGTATCCACAGGCAAAAATAATCCTGGCGCCACGTCATTTGGAGCGTTTGCCCCTTATGCAGGCGCCTTTCGCAGATGAAGTCGTCACGAGCAGAACGGACATTAAAGCAAATGGCGGCAATCCCGATGCCCGCGTGTTCTTTCTTGACACATTCGGTGAACTGGTGCAGTTTTATGCTATCGCATCCGTGGCGGTTATTGGTGGCAGCTTCTTTTCCGGGGTCAACGGTCACAATCCTTTGGAACCGGCAGCGGTGAGGGTGGCCACCATATTTGGACCGGAGATGGATGACTTTCGCGATGCGGCGCATTGGTTGCTTGACCGGGGTGGCGCCATACAAGTTCAATCGCCGGAAGCATTGTTGCCTGCGCTGCAATCACTGTTGGATGACCCCATAATGCGCGACAAAGTTGCCGAGTGTGGTCTTGCCGCTGTGGAAGCAAATCAAGGCGCCGTTGATCGTAACAGTGAGTTTGTCCTGCGGTCGCTGGAATAGCACAGCCCACTTTCGGGGAGCCGGTGAAACAAACGAGAACACTTATGCCGCTTAGCGTCTGCGCAAGAGTGAAACCAGACCGAATACCGTCGCAAGGAATCCTACCAAGGTACATACTGCTCCCGCCGTTAAAGACGCAGGTGCGTAACGGAAAACAATCTCGTTTTCGTCGCCACTGATTTCGACGCCTCGAAATGCGATATCCACAGGAAATAGTTTTTCGGGAGAGGCATTAACAGTCACCTGCCAACCGGGATACCAGGCATCGGCAAGCACCAACACACCGGGACGACTGGTACTTGCGGCGACACGCACTTCATTATAACCGTCATGGGTGATCACGGCACTGGCCGACGGCGACTCCATAATTGATTCCGGCAGTTGACCGCCTTCCAAAAGCGGTGGCCCTGCAGGGCGTACAAGTTGTTCTTCCGGTGTGCCGGATTCAAAGTCGCGACCCGCATGGGATACACGCGCCCGTTCATGTGCCTGTAAGTCAGTCAAGAGAATGGCGCCGGAGGGAAACACCTCTTGAATATTGAGCGTGGGCCGTAAAGCGGAAAAGCCGCCTTGTACGTCTTCCTTTGTCAGCAGCAGCGCTTTCGCGTTCGCCAGTCGCAGCAATTCCGGGGTCGCCTCCGCCTGCTGCATGAAGCGATGGCTTCGTGTCAGCGTGATGCCTGACGGGCTGTAAGTCTGTGGAATAGCGTGCGCCGCCAAAGGCCAACGTTGCAGACGCATACTGCCGCCAACGCGACTGTCCTGCTGGTGCAGCGCCCGGATAAACTGCGTCTCGGGAAAGACTTGTTCATCAGGCGTTATGTGCCTATGTGGCATATACAGCGACCAAGCTGTGAGTGCCGTAAGAAGTGTCAACGCATAGGCCATGGCGACAGGGCGCGGGTTGATGGCGGTGATGACCAACAGCAAGAAGATGACAAGTGCTGCAACAACAGAGAGCCACAGATTCCCGGACGAAGCAGGGACGGTTGTGCCATAAACGGCAAGCGCCGTTGCGGCGATGGGGATGCCCCATAGGAGCGGCAGAAGCACCGCTATCTTTTTCAATGCCGCCTTACACCGGTCGGCGTCCAAGTGCACCCATTCATCGGCTGCTGTGGCGGCAAGCAGGCCCAGCGCCAGAGGGTACGGCGCGGCAAAATGGCGCACATC
>SKQZ01000416.1 GCA_007118765.1 Candidatus Hydrogenedentota bacterium | reverse complement strand
TTGAACACCGCATGGACGACGGCGGCGACCTTGCGCGCCCACCTGCTTGACAACAGCCCCGCAACGCAGGTGGAGGTGGCGGGCAGTCTGCGCCGCTATAAAGAGGTGGTGAAAGACATAGACCTGCTCGCGGCGGCGGAAGATGCCGAAGCAGTGATGCAGTGCTTTGTTGAAGCGCCGGACGTGAAACGTGTTGTTGCACAGGGCGCCACCAAAAGCGCGGTGATGCTCAACAATGAGATCGCCGTGGACCTGCGTGTTGTTGCGCCCGATCAATTCGCCTGTGCGCTGCTCCACTTTACAGGCAGCAAAGCGCATAATGTATTGCTCCGTCGGCGTGCCGCTGAACGCAACCTGAAACTGAATGAGTATGGCTTGTTTCACGAGGACGGCACATTGGCGCCTTGTGACAGTGAAGCGGCCCTATACGACCGCCTTGATTTGCCCTTTCTGCCGCCCGAAGTACGCGAGGGCCTTTATGAAACCGAGTTGACGCCGCCCATCCGGCTCGTTGAACAAAAAGACGTGCGGGGCATGGTACATTGCCACTCCACGTGGAGCGACGGCAAGAACAGTATTGCCGAAATGGCCGCTGCTGCTGCCGAACTAGGATATGAATACCTCGTGATGACGGACCA
Organism: Candidatus Hydrogenedentota bacterium; assembly: GCA_007118765.1. Lineage (GTDB taxonomy): Bacteria > Hydrogenedentota > Hydrogenedentia > Hydrogenedentales > CAITNO01 > SLFT01. The sequence goes on along the minus strand of SKQZ01000416.1, from coordinate 3,506 downwards.
CAGCCAGTCATCGGTGTATGTGAATGGCTTGTCACCGGACCGTGTCATGGAGCAGCAGGAAGAGATTGACGCATTGAACAAGCAGGGGCGCGTACCATGTCAGATTATCAAAGGGATTGAGGCCGATATTCTGCGGGATGGCGCGCTGGATTACGACCCGGCATTGCTGGAACGGTTCGCTTTTGTCATTGCTTCTGTTCATTCAAACTTTGACATGACCGAAGCGGAAGCGACACAACGCATTATCCGCGCCATCGAAAACCCGTATACCTCGGCCATCGGTCATCTCACCGGTCGCCTGTTGCTCACACGCCGCGGCTATTCCGTGGATGTGGACAAAGTGGTGGATGCCGCCGTGGCCAATGGGGTGGCGTTTGAAATTAACGCCAATCCACGCCGGCTTGACATGGATTGGCGACATTTGCGCCGGGCGGCGGAGAAAGGGACGCGCTTCGTCATCGGCCCCGATGCGCACAGGATCGCCGGATTGCACAACATGCGATATGGTCTCGGCATTGCCCGCAAAGGCGCTCTCGCGCCGGAACATATCCTCAACTGTTTGGGAGCGGAGGACTTCGTGCAATGGCGCAAAGGATAAGGAAGTCCAAGAAACAAAAGGAACGCGCCCTGGCGGTATTTCACCGGCTGCGGGAGGCCTGCCCCGAGGTGCGCTGCACCCTCGATTACAAGAACCCATTGCAGTTGCTTATCATGACCATTCTGGCGGCGCAATGCACCGATGCCCGGGTAAACATTGTGTGTCGCGATTTGTTTCAAAAATACAAGACAGCGGAGGATTTCGTGAACGCTGCGCCGGGCGCGCTGGAGAAAGACATTTATGCCTGCGGCTTTTATAATCAAAAGGCGCGTGCCATCCGGGACAGCTGTGGCCTTATCATGGATGTGCATCACGGCGAGGTGCCACAGGATATGGATGCGTTGTTGGCGTTGCCCGGTGTCGGTCGTAAAATAGCGAATGCGGTGCGTGGCGAGTGTTTTGGCAAACCGGGCGTCATCGTGGACACCCATTGCAAACGTGTTGCCAATCGGTTGGGTTTCACGCGACACACCGACCCAACCCATATTGAGCGCGATTTGATGGCGTTATGGCCCGAGGAACACTGGACACTGTTTTCCCATTTCATGGTATTTCACGGACGCGCCGTTTGTCGGACCCGGGCGCCGCAGTGTGACGTGTGTGTTGTGGCCTCGTGGTGTCCATGGCCGGCCCGCAGCCAGAAGAGCAAGCGATGAAGAAAAAGGCTTCAAAAAAGACGAAACGGGGAGACCCAAAAGAAAGGCCGCCTTCCAATTGGGTTGTGGCCGCCGTGCTGGCCTATGTGGCCGTGGTGTTGACTGTGGACACATTGGCCGCGCAGCATGTGCAGTGGCCCTTTCGGTGGACGGTGTTTCAATGGGAACCGGCAACGATAGGGGCGCTGTTTGATGTTGCCATGCCCGCCTGGGTGCAAACGCCTCCCGTCAATCGGGTGGACCTGTTCAAGTTCGTCTTCTGGTTTCTTATCCCTGTTGCAGTGTGTTTGCCGCGTATGTCGTGGCGTTGGCTGTCGCCGCATGTATGGAAGCGTATTGACTGGTGGTTGCTTGCCGGACTGATTGCGGCGGGCACGGTTGCCGTGGTGAGCGTCCGGTATATTCCCGCGTTGCGCGCCATATATCCCGGCATGAGTCATTTGCCTGATGATATAAAACGTACCTACAGCATCGGCTATCTGTTGTGGATAGTCTCATGGTTGCCGGGCTGGTCGTTTCTGCACCGCTATTTTCTGCTTCGTGTTGTGATGCGTCGCTTTCCGCGTTATGGATGGTTGCTGACGCCCCTTTCCGAAACCCTGTATCACCTGCAAAAGCCGCTGTTGGAAGCGGGGGGAATGCTGGTGTTTTCGCTGGTGCTCACGGGATGGAGCGTTAAGCGCCGCAATATGTTGTTGCCCACCCTTGCCCATCTGTATGTTGAGATTGCGCTGCTGGTGCTGCTGGTGTTTTTTATGTGACCCCTGTGTCGCTTATTCCGGGGTTAATATCCCGGCGATGCAGGCGGTGCTGAATGCGGCGAGGGCGCCCGCCGCAAGGGCCCGCAAACTCATCCGCGCTATTTCGCCGCGGCGCTCCGGCGCCACGGCGGACATGCCGCCAATCAGAATCCCGAGACTGCCGGGATTGGCGAAACCGCACAGTGCGTAGGTGGCGATGGTGATGGTGCGCTTGCTGACCACCTCCGCTGCAATCAGCTCCTGCATATTCTGGTACGCGATAAATTCGTTGATGACCGTTTTGGTGGCCAGCAACTCCGCCAACGGCCCGATGTCGCGCACGGGTACGCCCATTAAAAAGGCAAAAGGCCGGAACAGGTACCCCATGAGGGCCGTGGCCGATAAGCCTGTTGCCGCAACGGTCGCTTGGTCAAGCAAGAATATCAGGCCGACAAATACGATCAGCACGGCGCCCACATTCAAGGCCATGTTCAAGCCAAGAGAAGCGCCCCGCGCCGCCGCGTCGAATACATTCTCGCTGTCCACCGGCATGACAAAATGACCGCCCGCAGTGGTTTCCGGCGTCTTGGTTTCGGGTATCATCAGTTTGGCAATGGCAATGGCGGCAGGGGCACTCATCACGGAGGCCGCCATCAAATGGCCGGGTTCCGCGCCGAACCCGGCGTAAGCAACCATTACACTGGCAGCGACGGTGGAAAGAAAAGCCGTCATCACGGTAAACAACTCCGAGCGCGTCATGTTTTTCACGTAACTGCTCACCGCGGACACAGATTCTATGCCGATGAAAACCAACAATGCGGTCAAAAATGTTTCAGCCCCTGAGGTCTTCAGTGTGCGGCGCATCAGCCACGCCATGCCGCGCACCGTTGCCTGAATAACGCCCCAATGCTGCAACACCGCCGCAATGCCGGAAACAAAGATAATCACGGTGAGCACATGAAAGGCAAATACGGCGTTGATGGGAAACATCTCCTGTTCCACCAAGGCGCCGTCCGGCCCCGGCATATACACGCGCTCCAGGAGAAAGAACTTGGTCAGATTCCCGAACACAAAAGAAGCGCCTTCGTCGCTCGCCGCCGTGAGCAGATCGAAAGCGGCGCGCACGCCGTCAAAAAACGCACGGCCAAGCCATGTGCGCATGACAATAATGCCGAGCGAGAACTGTAATACCATGCCCCACGCCAATATTCGCCACGGAACGCGCCTCTTGTTTTCGGACAGGAGCCACGCAATAAAGAACATGGCGAACAGACCCGCCGCGCTCAGACATCGTAATCCAAAATCATTTCCCATAGTATGGCCCTTCTCTTTTTTGTCCGCAGATTGCGCTGATTATCGCAGATTGAAGCTAAGATGTTTGTGTTGTCTGCTTGACGCGCCAATGATCTTATAGTTCTGAATGTCTCTGTTGTCCAATCTGTGTTTGTTGCGCAGTCTATTTGTTCGTTCTTGGTTTCTGTCTACTGTTGTGCTCGCAGATTGTGCTGATTA
>SKQZ01000170.1 GCA_007118765.1 Candidatus Hydrogenedentota bacterium | reverse complement strand
GTCTGTGGATGTCAAAAAGTTGTAGCATTCAGTTGCTGAAAATAGGGGAAGCCGTGTCAGAGGCCATAGCGTCAATACCCGCTTGGGCTATTCTGATAAAGGAAGTTGTCGTCTGCGCTCGTCGCCACACAACAGAAGGCATCATTTCTGTTCGACTTCGTTTCGTTATTTGTTGCCGCCAAACAACGCCTTCAACCGGCCCATTAATCCCGGTTGTTCAAAAGAAATGATCTTGCCGCCCTGCTGGTAATTGGTAACAGGCGGCGTAGTCGTAACCCGCAACAATATGACCGTCACATTGTCAACGCCTCCTGCGGCCAGTGCATGATCCACCAGATTACGCGCTGCCTGACCCAAATCCCCGCCTTCCAAATATCCATCAATATCGTCGTTGCCCACCATATTAGACAACCCGTCCGAGCATAGCAACAGGACATCACCTGCTTGCAATTCCAATGCAAACAGATCGACATTAATATCTTCTTTTATTCCCACCGCACGGGTAATGAGGTTTTTCAGGGAATGATTACGCGCGTCTTCTTCGTTGATCAGCCCGCTCCGAATTTGTTCGGCTACCAACGAGTGGTCATAAGTCAGCTGCTTCAACGTTTGCGTGCCGCGTTTAAGATAAATACGGCTGTCGCCCACCTGCGCCATATAGGCCCAATTCCCCATAACGGACACAGCGCTGATGGTGGTGCCCATTCCGGCATATTCCGGGTTCGCCTCCGCCTCATCAAACACATACTCATTTGCGCTCTCGACCGATAGTTTCAGGGCATTGGGCACCAAGGTATGCAAATTTTTGTCGTAATACTTTTTGAACAGACACTGGAGGGTCGTTTTGCTGGCATATTCTCCGGCGCTGGCGCCGCCCATGCCATCAGCAACGGCTGCGAGTACACCACGTGAATCACTCATGGCTTCTGTTGTAGGGATCGCCAACAGACACGAGTCTTCGTTATTCTGGCGTTTTTTTCCGACATCCGTAATTACCTGAACATCAAGAAAGGGACCAGACCACGCGGTTTCATAATTGAGGCCGTCCAACGGCCCCAGTCTCGCCTCGGCATTATCTTGATTCAAGGGCGTTTCCTTCACATATGCAAACAGATTATGCGCTGTTTCGTACCGCTACCTAAGCCAAAACACGCAACGGAAAGCACACACGCTTTCAAGCGACGCTGTCCCGCGTACCTGCGAACTTACCGCCGCCCCTTGTGGATGTCCCCGAATGCTGTGCATGTTTCCAATAATACCACAAATCATAAAAGCACATAAAGCACAAGAGACAACACACGCATGTTATTGTATCATAAACACTCATTCGTTGGCATTTATGCCAGACCAACCCAGTTAATTGCTGGTGCGTCCGCCCGTGCCAACCGCTGACTTGATTTTTTTGGCTGCTGATGTTTTGGGACGCAACGCACGCGAGGCCGCGCCGGCACGCCACATTTCCGAGTTATGGATGGTGTCCAGCTCTTTTTGCAATTGTTGCTGGTAGTTCTTTTTGCCCGTGCTATTTAACACGCGTTTGCATTCGTCCCCGTTCTTCACGCGTTTATACAGTTCCTTAAAGAGCGGCAGCGTCGCCTTCTTGAACTTGGGCTTCCAGTCAAGAGCGCCACGCTGGGCAGTGGCCGAACAATTCATGTACATCCAGTCCATGCCGTTTTCATCAATCAGCCGAATCAAACTCTGTGTCAACTCTTCACAAGTTTCATTGAACGCTTCGCTCGGGCTGTGGCCGTTCTTGCGCAGCACTTCATATTGTGCCTCCATGATGCCCGCCAGCGCGCCCATCAAGACCCCACGTTCACCGGTAAGGTCGCTGTATACTTCGCCCTTGAAGGTGGTGGGGAACAAATAGCCAGAGCCAATGCCGATGCCAATGGCCATGGCCCGTTCTTCGGCACGTCCCGTGTAGTCTTGCTCCACGGCATAGCTGGAGTTGATGCCGGCGCCGTTCAGGAAATTGCGACGCACCGAGGTGCCCGACCCTTTGGGCGCCACCATGATCACGTCCACATTTTCCGGCGGAATAACCTTGGTCAAATGCTTATAGGTGATGCTGAACCCATGCGAAAAGTAGAGGGCATCCCCCGGCTCCAAATACTTTTTGATGGTGGGCCAGATCTTCTTTTGTGCGCCGTCACTGACCAACAACTGGATGATGGTGCCCCGTTCACAGGCTTCTTCAATGGTGAACAAATCCTTGCCCGGCTTCCAGCCGTCTTTAACGGCACGATTCCAGTCCTTTTTGAATTCCTTTGCCTGGCCAACAATCACGTTGAAGCCGTTGTCACGCATGTTCAGCGCTTGCGCGGGTCCCTGTACGCCATATCCGATGACCGCGATTGTTTCTTTCTTGAGAACACGCTTTGCCTTGCTCATGGGGAATTCTTTGCGTGTAATTACGTCTTCCTTCACGCCGCCAAAATCAACTTTCATGGATATGTTCCTCCTTGGTAATTTTCTGTAATGGGGGATTTACGTCGCGCATGTTAACGCGCACCGCACTATTCTAGGACGGTTGGCAGGTCTATTGCAAATATGCCGCGCGAAGTGCCTCACGGCGCCGGTTGTTTTGGTCGTATGCCTGCCACCGTGGAACGTATTTGATACACGCCGGTGCGCGCCGTAATATAAAATGTCTTGGAGTCCGGGCCGCCAAACGCACAGTTTGCGGGCACTTGCGGACAGCGTATCGTATGGAGCAGTTCGCCCTCCGGACTGTGAATACGCACGCCGTCGAAGGCCGTTGCCCACACGTTGCCGCGAACATCCACCTTCATTCCGTCCGGCATGGGCAACTCGCAAAAGACACGGCCATTTGCCAGTGTCCCTTCCGCATCAACATCAAACACACGGATATGCTTCTCGTCTGTATCCGCAATGTACAACAACGACTCATCCGGTGAAAATGCCAACCCGTTGGGCTTCACAAAATCGTCCACCAAAAGGACCAGCGTTCCGTCAGTGTCTATTCGGTACACACCGGAAAAGTCCAGTTCCGCCTCCGGGCCTTCCAGTCCACCCGGCACTCCATAAGGCGGATCAGTAAAAAAGATGGCGCCATCGGAACGCACAACTACATCGTTGGGGCTGTTCAGCCGTTTCCCTTCGTACCGGTCCGCGAGCACCGTCATTGTCCCGTCCTGCTCGGTACGGGTCACCCGTCTGTTCTTGTGCTCACAGGCAATGAGCCGGCCATCGCCGTCAAGGGTCAACCCGTTGGACTCGCCGCTGGGTTTCCGAAACACCGTTTTGTCTTCCTTATAAATCGTGTCGGCGGGGATGTCACTGAAGTACAGCATCTGCTCCGTGTCAAGCCAGATGGGTCCCTCTGCAAATTGAAAGCCATCAGCGACAAGAGTCACATCACCCTCCACCAGCGTTTGCTCTGCACCAAACGAAAACGCGCCAATCATGACCAGATATATCATCTGTATTCTCCCATTCATTATGTTCGGATCCGAGTGTGTCCACCTGTAAAATCATACCACCGTACTGCCCCTGCATGGTACCACGAACACATCCGCCCAAGCACCATGACAATATCGTCATCAAGAGCAGGACGACGTGATCCCGCAATGCCGGGTGGGATCGGTGTAACGTGGAGGCGGCTTCCAGTCGCTTTAACGCGGCAGTATGTCGCCTCTACCCGCAAGGGCGATTATATTCACGGTGAATCTACCTTTCTTCTATGCATCGCTGCCGCAGACGGTGAAAGATCATACCGATTCCATGGTGCTGCACTACCCGGCCAAAGTACACAAAAAAACGCCAGACGCATATAGACGCGTCTGGCGTTTGAATCAACAACTATTGCCGGTTCAATTTAGGAAACCATAAACAGCGGTGCAAGTACAAGCGAAATAACGCACATCAGCTTGATCAGGATGTTGATGGAGGGACCGACCGTATCCTTCAGGGGATCGCCAACGGTGTCGCCCACAACAGCGGCTTTGTGTGCTTCCGAATTTTTGCCGCCGAAATGTCCTTCTTCGATGTACTTCTTGGCATTGTCCATGGCGCCGCCGGAATTGGCGGTCTGGATGCCGAGCATGACGCCCGTGGCAATGGCGCCCACAAGCACGCCCGCCAAGCCCTGTGCGCCAAGCACAAAGCCGACAACCACCGGGGTAAGAATCGCCATGCCGCCGGGCAGCAACATGCCGTTAATGGCGCCCTGCGTAGCAATGCTCACACAGGTGGTGCTATCGGGCATCACGCCTTCCTTGCCTTCTTTCAGGCCGGGGATGTCACGGAACTGACGCCGCACTTCAAGAATCATGGTGTCCGCGCATTTACCGACGGCCCGGAACAGCATGGACGAGAAGAAGAACGGCAACATGGCGCCGATCAGGATGCCTGCGAGAATTTGCGGATCAGAGATGCTGACTGTCTGGATGTTCGCCGAAAGCATAAACGCGCTCAACAAACCGATGGCAGCGAAAGCCGCCGAGCCAATGGCAAACCCTTTACCGATGGCGGCAGTGGTGTTGCCCACGGCGTCCAGATTGTCGGTAATCTCACGTACCTTCGGGTCCATGCCGGCCATCTCAGCAATACCGCCGGCGTTATCCGCGATGGGGCCATAAGCGTCCACGGCAACAACCATGCCCGTAGTGGCCAACATGCCCAGCGCAGCCACGGCAATACCGTAGACACCTGCGAAATGGTAGGCGCCCAGTACGGCAAGAGCAAGCACGATAACGGGAAGCGCCGTGCTCTGCATGCCAACCGCCGTTCCTTCAGTCACGGCGATGGCAGGACCGGTCTGACAACGTTCGGCGAGTTTTTGCACCGGCTTGAATTTGCCGGAAGTAAAATATTCACTGGTGAAGCCGACGGCCATACCCGCTACCACACCGATGATGCAGGCGATGGCGGGGCTGAAACGACCATATTCAACTTCTTCAAGTATAAAGGCCTCACCACGAAGGGCGGCAAAACCGAGGACACCAAGTATGGCCAATCCGGCGGCTACATAGGTACCCATCATCAACGCACTTTGCGGATTGGACTGGGCAAACATTTTGACGTACATGACGCCGATAATGGAGGCAATGATGCCGATGCTGGCAGCAAAGAAGGGGAAGGCCCGCACATATTCACTGGCGCCACCCACGTCCATTGCCGTTGTGATTGTCATGGCCACGGCCAGCGAAGCAATAATGGACGCCACATAAGACTCCAGCAGGTCGGCGCCCAAGCCGGCCACGTCGCCCACGTTGTCGCCCACGTTGTCGGCGATTACGGCGGGATTGCGTGGATCGTCTTCGGGGATGCCCGCTTCCACCTTGCCCACCAGGTCAGCGCCCATGTCGGCGCCTTTGGTGAAAATACCGCCGCCTGCGCGGCCAAACAAGGCAACCAACGAAGCGCCCATGGCATACCCGTTTACAATGACCGGGTTACCGCTAAACAGCCAATACACGATGACCAAGCCCAGCAGCGCTATGCCGACTACGCCAAGGCCCATCACAGCACCGCCGCTAATGGCTACGTCAAGCGCGGCCTTGACGCCGCCGCTTTCAGCCGCCGCCGCCGTGCGCGCATTCGAACGGGTGGCAATGGTCATGCCGAGGATACCGGCCAATGCGCTCGCCACAGCGCCGCAAATGAACGCAATACCCGTCTGATAGTTCAGGCCAATCTCCGGCCGCACCAGGCCAATAAGGGACAACAGCAGAAAAATGACGACGATAAACGCCAGTACCCATGTGTACTCACGTTTCAAGAACGCCGCCGCACCCGACTGTACCGCCGAGGAAAGCTGGGCCATTTTTTCCGTGCCCTGCGGTTTGCTGAGCACATACTTGGCAAGGTACACAACAAACAGCAACGCCAACACAGCGCAGCCCGCAGCCACCACCAAGAATCTGTCTAGAAACATGAAAAACTCTCCTTCCTTGAATAAGTAAGTTTGAACCAGAAATAGTCACTACATCCTGAAAAGCGGCGTTATTATCGCATATTCACAACGCGATTCGCTACTCCAATACCCTTTCCTCTTTAAGTGCTTGATATGCCGCATTTTGCTCTGCCTCTTTCTTGCTGTGGCCCGTGCCCCGCCCGCGCACACGGTCACTTATGCGCACTTCCACCTCAAAATGTTTCCGGTGATCGGGGCCGGAGCTGTTTGTCACCACAAACTGCGGCAATCCCGCATGCTTTGCCTGACAGTGGTTTTGAAGCATTGATTTGTAGTCCCATGCGGGTTGCTCAGTGTGGCATTTTGCAAGCTCTTCGGAAAAGAGTTCCAGCACGAATGATTGTGCCGTCTGCCATCCGGCGCTGTTGTAAACAGCCCCTATCACGGCTTCCAGCACATCAGCAAGCAACGCTTCACGTGTGCGTCCGCCCAGACTTTCCTCCCCTTTCCCCAAACGTATAAGCGGCGCTACCGCAATTTTTCGCGCCACACGTGCCACGGCTTTTCGGTTAATCACCCGGGCACGCAGTTTGGTGTAATCACCCGGGGCACGTTCGGGAAGATTTTCAAACAAATAATGGGCCACCACCAATCCAAGCACCGCATCACCCAGAAACTCCAACGATTCATAATCGCGCAAGGTCGGGGCATCCATCTCAGACAAATAGGAAGCATGGGTGAGGGCATTGTCAATGGCAGTGTACTCCGGCAAGTCAACACCAATCTGGTTCATATACCGCCGAAGCGTCTCTTCCCGGTCTGTTTGCGCATGACTGTCCATAACTGCGTTCCTATCGCCACCGCCTGAATACAAGGGTTGCGTTGTGTCCGCCGAATCCAAAGGAATTGGACAGCGCAACGTCCACCGACGTTTCCCGTGCCTCTCCTTTCACGATGTTGACCGGACATTCGGGATCGGGGGTATCATAATTGACGCTCGGATGCAGCAGATTATCCCGAATGGACAACAGGCAGACAATTGCTTCCACCGCGCCTGCCGCCCCAAGCAAATGCCCAATCATAGATTTGGTGGCATTGGTGAGGGGCGGCTGTTGTGCGAATACAGTTTGCAACGCCGCCGCCTCGGCGACATCATTCAGTTTTGTGCTGGTGCCGTGGGCGTTGCAGTAGTCCACATCCGCAGGCGCAATGCCGGCCTGTTCCAAAGCCGACTGCATGGACGCAATCGGTCCGCTGCCATCCGGCCGCGGCGCCACCACGTGATAGGCGTCGCATGTTTCCCCGGCGCCGGCCAGCACACCAATGATGGCCGCGCCTCGCTTGCGGGCATGGTCTTCTGATTCCAACACCAATACGCCCGCCCCTTCTCCCATGACAAAACCGTCGCGGTCGATGTCAAAAGGACGGCTTGCTTGTTCAGGCGCATCATTACGTGTTGACAGGGCACGCATGGACGAAAATGCCGCAAGGCCATAGGGTATCAAAGCGGCCTCCGTCCCACCCGCCACCATCACGTCTGCCTGGCCACACCGGATGATGGCGGCGGCGTCCGCTATACTTTGCGCGCCACTTGCGCAGGCGGTGGCAATGGCCTTGTTCGGGCCTTGCAATCCCAGTTTCATGGCCACCAAACCAACACCCATATTAGGCAGGCCTTTGGGCATGACCATAGGCGACACACGCCGCGGTCCGCCATCATGCAACCGCACCGCCCCTTCATAAATATCTTCTATACCGCCTATGCCTGTGCCGATTACCGCGCCACATCGCCACGGGTTCTCTTGCGAAATATCCATGCCCGATTGTCGCCATGCTTGATTGGCCGCTTCAAGAGCAAAAAGCATGTACCGACTTTGACGCTTCAACTCCTTCGCGCTAAGATTATCGGGCGATACGTCATCGGCTATGCCGCCAATGCGTGAAGCCGTCTTCTCGCATGCAATCGGAACAGGCACAATGCCCGAACGTCCTGCGACAAGATTGCTCCACAGGGTTTCCGTATCGTTTCCAAGCGGCGATACAACCCCCATGCCTGTAACCACAATAGCTTTCATCGTCCATCCGTTTCACGTGTATGGTTCATGTTCACTCTTATTCATTTCCTGTGTGTCCCCGCGCAGCCCCATTGTGTCATTATAAAAAAAAGCGGCGCGCCTTGCCACATTTCACTGGCGAGGCGGCCGCGTTATAGTCATTCGCAACCCGCACAAGGCCGAATTACAAACGTCCCGAAATATATTCGATGGCCTGTCCAACGGTTACGATATTGTTGGCATCGTCGTCAATTTCAATGTTGAATTCTTCTTCAAGGGCCATCAATAATTCCGTGATGTCAAGAGAGTCGGCGCCCAAATCATCCACAAAACTGGCATCATCGGTCACTTCGTCTATATTGCGTTCAAAACGCTCGGCAATGAGTTGTTTTACTTTCTGGGAAACGTCTTCTTTCATAAACCTGTCCTCCTGATTCATAGGGCTGTTAACATACCAAATCGCTTGTCGTCGCACGGCAACTGAGTTGCTTGGCCCATCACCGCCTTTTAACACACTTCAGCAGGTCAAGCCACAAGCACGCCGCCACGACGTTTACACTACTGTTTTTTGTTGCGCCATGTTGGCACATACAGGTATTATGACACAGACAGGGGCATAATGCCAAATTGTTTATCAGCTAACAGTTTAACGAATAGGAATCGTCTTCTATGAGCCCAACCGAAGCGAACTCGCGGCGAAATCTTTTTGCGCTCGGCGCGTGGGCAATCATCGCGTTAATACTGGGCGTGGCGTCTGTTTGGACGCCCACCGGCATCACGGATCTGCTTGTTGTGCTGGTGCGGGCCCTCTTTCTTTTTGCGGCCATGGCGGTATTCTTCGGGGTGCTGCCCCGCATCACCACCCTTCCCATGCAGATCCTTTTTGCCATGATTGCCGGTACATTGGTCGGCTGGCTTTTCTCCATGATTGGCGCCGAAGCGTTTATCCAGGAATATGTGGGGATTTTTGGACGGCTCTTTATACTGCTGCTAACCTTGGTCATTATCCCGCTCATATTTGTTTCTGTGCTCAACGGAACCGCCGGGATTGGCGATCCCGCGAAATTGGGAGGCCTCGGCGTTAAGTGCATTTTGTTCTATGTGTGTACCACCGCACTTGCCGTACTCATCGGTCTTACAGTGGTCAACACCATACAACCGGGCCGGGACCGCGAAGCGTTGCGCGAAACAACACCAACCGCCGAAGAACGCGACAAGGTACCCGCAGAAGCAGTGCCCGCCATTACAAACACCCTTGTTCTGCTGGGGTTGGTGGAACCCGAAGAAGGCCGTGCTTTTGTACAGGAGCATCACGAACGTCAACAGCAAACGGAAACAACGGTGTCGCTGGGGAAACGCATTCAGGAAGACATACTGCCCGCTGTCATCCGCAACCCCATTATGGCCGACCAAAACCCCATTGTCATCATATTCTTTGCCATCGTGTTGGGCGCCGCCCTGGCCGCGTTGGGAAAGGACGGCCAGCCCGCGCTTCAGGTCTTTCAAAGTTTGGACAAAGCGCTGATTACCATCATCATGTGGGTGATGTATCTTGCGCCCATCGGCGTATTCGCCCTGATGGCACGGGCCATATCAGAACTCGGCATTGCCTACATGATAACGTTGGCGCGATATTTTTTAACGGTCATGCTGGGGCTGGGCATCCATTTCTGCGTGTTGTCCCTCATCCTCTGCCCCATCATCGGCGGGATATCACCCAAGCGTTTTCTGCGTGGCATGGCGCCCGCCCTGCAACTGGCGTTCAGCACCTCCTCAAGCTCCGCCACGCTGCCGGTGAGTATTGAATGCGTAAACAAACGGGTCGGTGCAGACAAACACATCACCAGTTTCATGTTGCCCGTGGGCGCAACCATCAACATGGACGGAACGGCGCTGTATCTCAGCGTGGCGAGTTTGTTCGTCGCGCAGGTATACGGACTGAATCTGAGTCTGCAGGCACAATTCATGGTGTTTCTGACGGCGGTGCTTGCGTCGGTAGGCACCGCGGGCATTCCCGGCGCGAGCATTGGGTTAATGGGCATTATCTTCACGGCTGCGGGCATTCCGGTGGAAGGCATCGCCATTGTAATCGGCGTGGACAGACTGCTTGACATGACGCGAACCGTGGTTAATGTGACCGGGGACAGTCTTGGCGCCGTGGTTATTTCGCGCAGCGAGGGAAAGCTTGGCGCTGAAAACCTACAGTATGCGAGCCAACGCCGCTGACAAGCCAGCCTCGGACATGCTGCCAACTGTTATGGCGTTAATAATGCCGTCGCGCCCGATAAAGACCATCATGGGAATCGCCGAAACCTCATACTGTGTGGCAATGGCGCCGTCAATATCGCGTACCACGGACAGCGACAGATTCGCCTGACGCAGAAACCGGACGATATCTTGCTCTTCCTCACGGATATTGACCGCCAACACCACCAAATCCGTAGCCTCATGCGCTGCCTCCGCTGCAGCGAGTTTGGGCAGGCCATCGCGACAAGGCGGACACCATGTTGCCCAGAAATCGAGAACGACAGGCCGCACGCCCAGATGGGCTGCCAAATCCACCTCGCCGCCGCCAACCATAGGCGCTGTAAAGGTTGGCGCGGGTTCGCCCTCCAATGGGTGTGTGCCAAACAACTGGCCCATGACCATCCACAACACAACCACCACTACCACCAGTAGTATTGCAATACGGATAATCTTCGCGCGGTTTCCCTTTTCGGCAGCCATAACATATTCCTTTAACCGTTAAGCCGGCCCTATATTGTATTGGCCGTCGCTGCACCGGCACAGCAATCAGCCTGTCCGTCGCATCAGCAGACATATCGCCGTAATACGCCTCCTGCCGTCATGTCTTGTTTCTGGGAAAAAGGTAACGCAATGTGTGGCACAGGCATTACTTCGCGAGACGGAATCCGGTGCCATAGCATGTGACTCCCGCCAATTTGGCGGTACGACATGCCGAGCGGGAGTGGAAGGCGGGGGCATACCAAGCGCCGCCACGAACAACGCGGCTCGCACCGGTGGACGGCCCGGTTGGATCCGCCACGGCTTCCCTCGGATAATCGCCAAACCAATCCTGACACCACTCCCACACGTTACCGCTCATATCATACAGTCCCCATGGATTCACCAGTTTCAAGCCCACCTTGTGCGCATACGGCTCCTCAAAATTCTCACTGTGCCACGCATAGTCGTCACTTTGAGCGTAGTCCAAATCGTCGCCCCAATAAAACCGTGTTGTTGTGCCAGCGCGACAGGCATATTCCCATTCTGCCTCGGAGGGCAACCTAAACTCCGGCGGCCCTTGATTGGTATTGGCAATGTGTGTATTCAACGCATTGATAAAGGCCTGCACGTCATTCCACCCGACGTACACGGCCGGACTGTCCGGATCGTCCAGTACATAGGGCTGGCCCGACCACGGCGTCGTATCCATCAATGCCTCCCACTGCCGTTTCGTTACGACGTATTTGCCCAGATAAAAATCCTGTGTCAACGTTACATGATGCCGCGGTCCTTCCCAACCGAATGCACCCTGTTCACCATCATACCGCCCGCGCATATAACTACCCCTTGGAATCCGCACCAGCGTCAACGGCACATCGCCCGGAAGTTGGACAACCAGATCGCCGGTGGGATCAGTGTCCATCTCATCGTCCTCGCCCGGCACGAAGCACCCAAACAACCCGGCCGCCTTGCCGATAAATGTCAACACTTCCTCTTCGTGTGTCATGGCCGGACTACACCCCAAAGCGCCGGCAACCGCCAAGGCGCCCATCACGCCGATTGTTGTCAACGCCGAAAACCGAACAGATTGCATGACCCGTCTCCTCGTTTGTTTTGCCGCTATTGCTCTTGAAAACAGCCACACCCGCCATCAGGAACACACCACCGCCCGCTGGCATGCGACTGGATTTTATTATACACTACAATCATAAACGATTTTCTATTACGATAAGGACTGCACAGACTGTGCATGCAAGTCTCCAAGCACTTGGCGGCGGCGATTCACCTAATAAAGTCCGTACCACAGCAACACAATCGTCTTTGCGAGGAGGGCGGAGCCCGACGCAGCAATCTGGGACATCAGACTGCTTCGCTTTGCTCGCGATGACGATACCCTTATGTTATAGATATTACGCACGTCAAAAAGGGTTTCACTAGCAGAGGGACGGCAGTGCAAAGGCAGCATATAAAATCAACGGGTAGGCGCAGATCATTCCTGTACTGGTCTGAATCAAGAGGCCCCCAAGGAGAAGAATGCTGTCAATACCCGGGAAATAAAATGCGATGGCGGTCTATTCGTTTGTTTTGAAGACCCCACCCATAGCTCCGGGACTTGTATGCGGGAGGGGAAGATAGGAATGGTCGGGGCGATTGGATTTGAACCAACGATCTCTTGACCCCCAGTCAAGCGCCTTAACCGGACTAGGCCACGCCCCGACGGAGCACTTACCAAGTGTGTTGTATTTTATCAAAAAGAGGGCGCAAAAACAAAATCGGAGAGGAACCGAAAAAAGCCTGTTCCTCTCCGCGCCGGGATTATTGTCAACGTTGCTGCAAATTCTTGGCCGTAGCCACAGAGCCAATGTACTTATCCGTGCCAATCCAATAGTCGTGAATGGGGTTCTTCTTGCCGGTCTCTTTGCAGCGTTTATCAATCCATGCATTCATGCGGTCACGCAGCAATTCAACCATTTGCGGCTCTTTCTTTGCAAGGTTCTTCGATTCTTCCGGATCTTCCACAAGATTATATAGTTCCACGGGCGGCTTGCCGTGGAAATCAGGCTCAAGGGCCTCCCAGAACTTCCACACCGGTGTGCGCCAACCATGTTTACGCATCCAGGTGCATTCGGTAATGTAGAACTCGGAGCGCGGCGACCCGTCTTCTTCGTTGAAGTATTTAACAAGGGATACGCCGTCGAATTGTACGCCCTTGGCCGTGGATTTCAAGCCGCACAGATCAAGTATGGTGGGGATCAGGTCCTCGTGCTTGGAATAGGCGTTGCTGCGTACGCCCGCAGGCACTTTGCCCGGCCAGTAATAAATGAGAGGCACCGTCAACGTCGGTTCGTACAGTCCATGATGATCAAAGAAGCACTCGTGATCGTAAAGGGTTTCGCCGTGGTCGCCGGTAATGACAATAAGCGTGTCTTCAAAGCAGCCCAGTTCTTTGAGCCGGGTGATTATGCGCTGGCAGCATGCGTCCATGTACGCAATGGCGCCGTCGTATTGGGCGATGACGAAATCTTTGTCGCTGCATCCCGGCGGCATCCATGAGCTGAGAAAGTCGGCGAAGGGCTTAAACGCAAACACCGGCTCCATGCTCTTGTTTTTGGGGTCGCAGGGGTCTTTGGAATAGAACAAATTGTCATAGGGTGCGGGCGGCAAATAGGGCGCATGGGGATCCATGTGGCGCAGGAAAAGCATCCAAGGCTTGCCGGACTTGTGCATACGTTCGAGCGCCGGCAGCGCCTGACTGTTCAATTCCTCTGCCTTGCGGGCGGGCCGGTCTTCCCACGCGAGCCAGCCGCCAAAATTGAGATACTTGTTGAAGCCGCGGTAGAAACCCTTGTCGAAGCCCACTACGGTCGTGGTGTAGCCCGCCTTGCGAAGCAGTTCGGGCAGGGTGGGATGCTTCTTCTCCAGCGGCCCCTTCGGCCCCAAGCTGACCATCTGATGGTTGATGACGTCCCGTCCCGTAAGCATGCTTGAATAGGCGGGCGTAGTCGGGATATACGGACTGAACGCGTTTTCAATAATTGTCCCTTCAAAGGCAAGTTCATCAAAATACGGCGTGGTCAGTCGCTCATAGCCATAGCAGCTCATGTGGTCGCGACGGATGCTGTCAATGGCGAAGATCAAAATGTTCGGATGTTTTTTCGGCATGAGAATACCTTTGCTGTTGAACCTTTTTCTATGCACACCATGGATGCAAACGCACCCGGAAACAATGCCTATTCACATTTACCGGGCATCACAGCCCTGCAAACATGCATTCAAATAACCATAGCTTTCCGCGGCGATGATTGCGCAGCGTTCGATGGGGTACTCATTGGCCCCAATGACTTCCAGATTGACCGGCCCATCATACCCGGCCTCAGCCATGACCACGCAATAACCCCAGAGATCAATGTCGCCGCGTCCGCAGGCCTGCAACTCCGGGGGACCGGGCGGCGGCCCCGGTCCGGCACAATCGCGGATGTGGATGTGGCGCACACGCGAAATGACCTGTTTCAGCGCTTCCTTGGGCACTTCGCCAGCACGATGAATATGGCTGGGATCCATATCAATGCCAAATCCGGGCGAGTCTATTTGCGCCATGGCTTCCAATGTGGTGGGCGTGTTCCAGATGCTTGCGCCCACGTGCGCTTTCACGCACAGAGTGACACCGAACTGGTGCGCCTGTTCCGCCATTTT
>SKQZ01000085.1 GCA_007118765.1 Candidatus Hydrogenedentota bacterium | reverse complement strand
TGTCATCCGACTCAACAGCCCCGGCAACCACCGACGCCAGCAATAACGTCGCCAAACATAAAAGGATATACTGCATTGTCCGTTATCCTTTGTGTAGTTTCTTGAACAAACATCCCGCATGCCGTGAAAAAAGGCGCGCCCGGAAGCCAAGACATCCGGGCGCGTGTGAATACGATTATTGCGTTACGCGGTTCACGCTCAAGCGCGTTACCATCCATGAATCCTCCAACAGACTCATGAAGCGCACGTCTTCAAACATCATGGACAGCGTCTCAAACACCGTGTCCGCTTCGCTCGGCAGGTTTTGTCCGGACAAGGCGGCCAAGGGCGCCACGATGTCCATATAAAGTTCCGGCTTAATCATAAACGCGTGATAGATGGGCGTTTCAGGCGCAATCGGCGGTTCAAGCGAGGCAAAGAAGCCGCTGGTTTCTTCGTCTCTGACGAGATCAATAATGCCCCGGATGGCCTCGTCACTGTTGGAAAGCACCAGCCCGTTTGTGATCATCGCAAAATAGATCTGTATGGGCGACGGGAATGCCACGGCCCGTATTTGGGTGTCGCGGTAAGGCTCGTCATGGGGCATCTGCGGTATCAGGGGCAACAGAATCTGTGCGGACAAAGCGTTGTCAAAGTCCACCATAAGCATGATCGTGGGGAAGTCAATGGGGTCAAGGCCGGTCATGGCCAAGGTGATTTCCTGGCCAAGAATATCCACCACATTCTCGCCGATGCCTATCGCCTGCGAGAAGCTGGGGCTGGTGCGCATCTCCTCGGGAATGGAGTCCAGGGCCATGGTCTTGAGACGTTCCTTGCCTTCGGGTGTCAGCCCGAGCGACAAGAAAGTCAGCGTATTTTCCGGCAGCAATTGCGCCCAGCGCAGGGGTTGTGCCATTCCCGCGCCTTCAAGCAGCGTGGGATAGACCTCTGTGTCTATTTTGGATACGATTTCAATGGCGTCTTCGCGCACACTCAACGTGGCAATTACCGGGTCGTCCGCGCCATCTTCATACATGGCGGCCAGTTGGTCCAGTTGATCCTGGAAAAGTAGCAGCGCTTCGGGTTGAAGGGCCGCCAGCAATCCCGTCGCTTTTTCAAGCATCGGCAGAATGCGGTCGCCGAACACCAGCATGACCGCCTCATGGACATCTTCCGGCGGGCAAGCAGCGGAACCGTAGCGCAACTGCGCAGGCATGTTTTCGCGCACCGCCGCCTGTTGAAGCAGGCCAACGTCATTGCCAAGGGCGAGCACGGTGTCCGTTACGAAATAAGCGCCAATATCTTCATACACGGTAATGGTGATGTCGCCAACGGATTCTTCGCTGGTGGGCACCCCGGCAAGCATGTCGCTGGCCAGCGCTTTCAAAGACGCCTCCGCCTTCTCCCCGTCCGTTACCGGCAGCACAAGCACCATGCTGCCCGCAGCAGGATCCGGCGGCGCAATGTCAGCACCCATTTCCGTGGCCATTTCAAGCATTTCAAAGGCCTCTTCGACCATCTCTTCAATATCAAAAAACAACGCGGCCCCTTGCGAAGCATCGAAGCCGACCGCCGTCACAACCGCCGCCAAATCGTCCGATTCCTCAACGCCCAGGTCACGGGCCATGTCCCGCGCTATCAGTCCCAGCTCTTTTTCAACATCCAAATCCTGCTCGAACAGGTCTTGCACAAAAGGCGCCACATTCGCCAGCAAACTGGTTATCGGCGGGATGCCGACGGCTATCTGCGCACCATCGGGCAAGTATTGCAACGCCGTCAGCGTCAGCGGCGGATTGTCAGCAGGTTCCACCGCTTCCCGCTCCACAGGCGCTACATCCGTGGGTTCGGGCACCGGCAAGGTTGGGTCCCCCGTTACCGGCGGTACTGGCACACCTTCAGGGTCCGGCGCATCGCCCGACATCAACGTGTAAGTTAATCCGCCTGCCACGGCGACAATCAATATCACCGCCAGCACTATGGTAGTTGTGTTCTTTTTCTCTGCCATCTCTTGGTCTCCCGGAAAGGTTGGTTACGGTTTATAGTCCTACATCCAAATCCTCTTGTGTTATTGCTTAGGCCGCGGCGTTTGTATACACCAACCGCCAAGTATACCACAATCTTTTACACCGCCGCCATGAGTATGAAGGAATCCACAGTAGTATGTCAAGCAACACCCGCCTGCGAAATACCGTCATGGCAAACCGCAAAACACCCCGTATTTCAGTACAAAATGCAGGGTGTTAAGTGGTGTGTCTCATTAGACTTGGCGCATATTGTTACGGTTTCAATGGTACAAACATCGTGCCAAGTTGCATTGCATGACCCAAAATAGAGATACTACGCCTTCATTTACGAATAATCAGGAGGTAAAATAATTATGACATCCATGGCTTCCGGGCCCATAGCCTATTTTAACGGCGGTTACGTGCCCATTCAAGATGCCAACGTGAGCATCATGACCCATGCCTTTAATTACGGAACAGGACTGTTTGAAGGCATCCGCGGCTATTACAACGACACTGAAGACGATGTGCTGGTATTCAAACTGCCGGAACATATCGATCGCTTGATGCGCAATTGCCGGATCATGTGCATGGAAATGGAAGAAGACCAGGCGCAAATTGAAGAAATCTGTCTTGAGTTAATCCGGCGCAGCAATTTCAAGGAAGGCGTGTATATCCGGCCCATCATTTACAAGAGCGAATGTTCGCTCGGGCCCACGGTGAAAGGCGTTGAGTCCAGTTTCTGTTGTTACATCATCAAACTGGGCGACTATTGCGATACCGAGGCGGGATTGGATGTTGCCGTGTCGTCGTGGCGACGGCTTTCGGACAATGCCATCCCCAGCCGCGTGAAGTCCACCGGCGGATACATCAACTCGTCGCTTGCCGCATCGGAGGCGAAACAGGCCGGCTTTCATGAGGCCGTGTTTCTGCGCGAAGACGGCACAGTCGCCGAGGGCAGCGCCATGAACATTTTTCTGGTGCAGGAAGGCAAACTCATTACCTCGCCGCCCAACGCCGACATCCTTGTGGGCATTACGCGCAACACCATCATACAACTGGCCCAGGAGGTGCTGGGACTTGAGGTGGTCGAACGCAACATCGGCCGGTCGGAGCTTTATGTCAGCGACGAGCTGTTCTTCTGCGGCACCGGCGCACAGGTGGCGCCCGTGCGCTCTGTTGACCGCCGCGTTATTAACGGAGGCACGCCCGGCCCGATTACGCGAAAAATGCAAGAGGTGTATTTTAATGTTGTACGCGGCAAAGTGCCCGAATATCGGCATTGGTGTCGCCCGGTTTATGCGCGGTAAACTATCGCATCCGCCTGCTTTAACCCGGATATTTCATCAGGTTTCGTCGTGAGCCTGTGAAGAAAGATTGCGTCAGAGCAGGTGTTTTGCGCAGGCCGCCGGCTGACGCGGGTTAACCAGTGCGGCACACGCCAATACCTGCAGGACAACAGCGGAGTTTTGTCATGAACAACCGATTGAAAAACGCAGCGCGTCTGCTGGTTTCATGGCGGTTCCTGGTAAATCTCGTTATCATCCTGATTGTAACCTCGTGGATACCGCTAATGTCGCGCACCATTGTCGTGCGCGACGACAACAATACGGTAATTCAGGAAGTCACCATCACCGCCCGGCTGTACGAATCATGGTGGACGGTGATGCGACTGGCCCCCGGCGCACGCCATCATGCCCGGGGCGTACTCTGGCATGTGGGCATCTGTTTCGTCATCTCATTTACGGTATGGTACGCAACCCTCGGCGCCGGCAAACAACAGCCCCAAGATGATAACGACGACCCGCCGCCGGAACCGGATAATGACGGCAATAACAACGATAAGGCCTCGGAACATGCCCATGAATGAAACGCAATACCGCCACTGGATGTGTGAAATTGGTCGGCGCCTGCACACGCGCGGATTTGTGGCGGCCGCCGATGGCAATATCAGCGTCCGGGTGGACGAAAACCGCTTCTTATGCACGCCCAGCGGCATGTCCAAAGGCTACATGCGCCCCGACGATATGGTTGTTGCAGATGGCAAGGGCAATAAAATAGCGGGAGAAAAGGCGGTCACCTCCGAGTTCTATACCCATCTGGCCGCCTATGAGGAACGACCGGACATCCGTGCGGTCATCCATGCCCATCCCACCTATGCCACCGT
>SKQZ01000206.1 GCA_007118765.1 Candidatus Hydrogenedentota bacterium | reverse complement strand
GTTGTTTCAAAACACGTGTCCACCAACGCCAAACCGATTTCATTGTTCAAGTAAAACCCTTTTTGCGACGGATACCAGCGGTCGCCGTCGCGACATAGCAAACCACGCTTTTGCAGCATCTCCAACGGTACACGAAACCAAGTGTTCAACGAAACGCCGAAACGCTGTCGGAAATCAGCATCACGAATACCCGTACGCAACCGGAAATGCTGTATCAATGTTTCTACCGCCTGTTCACGCATTGTCATCACTTCAACAGACACCTTGTGTCCCGGATTGTGCAGATACGCTTGCAAGGAGACGGTGTTTCGCATGCGTTTTCCCGCACCATACGCATACGCGCCGGGCCCGAACCCGGCGTATTCATTGTTGTGCCAATACAGCAGATTGTGCCTGCATTGAAACCCGGGACGCGCATAATTTGATATCTCGTAATGTTCATACACGGCGAGGGCCTGTTCAGCCAGTTGATAACACTGCAACATGTCGTCGTCATCAAGGCCCTCCGCAGCACGTGCGCCAAAGGGGGTGCCCGGTTCGTAAGTCAGCCCGTACACGGCAATATGAGGCGGCTCAAGCAACAACGCCTTTTGCACGGTCGCCTCCCAAGTATCCAGCGGCGCCGCGCCAAAAATAAGGTCCATATTCCAATTCCAAAACTCACCGGCAATTATCGCGGCGGCCTGACTTGCGCGGTCGGCATCATGTCGTCGGCCCAGATACTGCAATACCTGATCGTCAAAACTCTGTACGCCAAGGCTTATGCGATTGATGCCCAGCGCCCCCCATGCTCGCGCCCGTTCGCTGGTAACATCATCAGGATTTGCTTCAAGGGTTATTTCCGCTCCCTCCAGCGACATACCGGATATTATGGCTTCCAGAATAGTTTCCAACTGTGTCGCCGTGAGCAGTGACGGTGTACCGCCCCCCAGAAAGACGCTTGTGCTCTTGCGAGGCCCCTCAAAAGCGCGTATCTCTGCGACAAGGGCGCGCACAAACGCATCCGGCGGCGCGTCCGGTATGGCCTGACTGACAAAGTCACAATATGGGCACCGGCTTCGACAGAAGGGAATGTGTATGTAGACGCCAAAAGGCCGTGGTTCATCTGACATGGCCCACCTGTTTTCGCGTCACCGACGCCCCATTCGTTGTGGCGGCCACCAGCACCACACCGCGCGTCCGGCAATACGCTCCAGTGGTATCCAACCCAAGGTTCGGCTATCAGGCGGCAATGCGTCCTCAATCGTTTCATCTGCAAGGATAAAGTAATGCTTTTCCGGGACAACGCTGTGCTCTTTCGATTTCCCGCGCCCGTATTTGGCTTTGCCATGGGGCCCCGCGTAGCATTCCGGGGCAGGCGGCGGCAATGTGACTGTTTCGTTGTCCACCGTCAGCAACCCATCCTGCAATTGCACGTGTTCGCCCGGCAATGCCGCCACACGCCCCACAAGCAAGTGTGTAACATTGTCCTCCGGGTTTTCGGCCGCATACATCACCAGTTCTCCCCGCTGCGGCGCGCGCCAACGCGTTGCAAGTCGGCTCATGGCGGGCAGGTGCAGGCCATAATGGGCAAAAGAGACCACCAAGTGATCTATTTTTTTCGGATCGTCGGCATTATGCGCCGGATAAAGACGTCCCACGAATAGCCGCAGTATGATGGCCAGGAACACAAGCGCCAAAATACCTCGCCACCACCAGGTACGGGCAAAGCCGGTAAAATCACGCCAGCGTTGTGGAGGAAACCATATACAGGAGACCCGCCCCACAATATGCTCATTGGGCACCCATCCGAAGTACCGACCATCACGGCTGTGCGCACTGTTGTCGCCCAGCACCAGATAATGCCCGTCCGGTATCACCGAAAACCGCTCCGGCGTCTGCACCCCATAGGGACCGTCCAGCGGTGTGGTGAAATAGGTATCGTCGCTCATTTCTGACGGCAATTCCAAGGGTTCGCCGTCTGCGTAAACGCGACCGTCGCGAATTTGAACATGCTCGCCGGGCATACCGACAATACGTTTCACAAGCGTTTTGTGTACGGCATCTTCTTCAACGGTTTTGAATACCACCAAGTCCCAGCGTTCCGGGGCTTTCCCGTACCATATCCGTTTATTCATAAAGGGATACCGCAAGCCGTATACCCACTTGTTCACAAACACCCGGTCGCCCCGGCCAAAACGCGGATCGCCGTGCAGGGTGGGTTCCATCGAACCGGAAGGAATACGGTAGGGCTCCGCCACGGCCCAACGAATCATCAGCGCCAGCAACAAAGCCGTGGCCCCGCTGCGTAACCATTCAAACAGTTGCGCACGGTCCATGCCGCTGATGAACCACAGCAGACAACCAACTGCAGCGATAGCAATGCCCGTATAATTGACCGTATCCATAAGGGCGGGACGGGCACGACTGCTCATGTACATGACGCCTATGCCAACCACAAACAACGTCATGCCAACCCAAGCGGCACTCTCTGGAACAAATGGCTTTATCACCGCTGATTTGTTTCTTTGGGGTTCCCTGTTATCATTAGACATGGTGGTATGTGTAGCACGTACAGGAGGGTACGTCCATATCGTTATGCGTTAAAACCACAAGCAGGACTTTCCACAGGGTTATGATAATACAAGGCACAGCAACTTGGGGTGCGCCATGGGCAAATACCGGGATTATTTCCTAAAAGCCATTCAGGCCTGTTTCTTGCTCAAGTTCTTGTTGGTACTCAATACAATAACGGGCAGAAGGAAATGCTTCGAGGCGCTTCTTGGGGATTGGCTTTCCGCTCCCCTCGCAAATGCCATAAATGCCACGTTCAATACGATCAAGTGCGTCCATCACGTCACGCAGCCGTTTTGATTCGCTGCTGGCGATATTAAGGGCCGTTTCGATGTTAAAACTGTCCGTGCCGGTTTCGGCAAAACTGGCAAGATCAGCGCCATTATCGTGCCCCGATTCGGTTCGTGATGTTTGTTCGATATTGTTAATGCTGTCAATGAGATGGTCGCGCTCAGCAATCAGCATCTTTTTGAATTTATTGAGATCGCGTTGCGAAATCTTTGCTGCTTTGGGCGCCTTCGGGGCGGGTGCTGTTTTCACAGCCTCGCTGATGCTACTTCTTGTTTGGCGGGCAGGCTTCTTGGAAACACTTTTCTTACGGGGCGCCGGCTTGGCAGTCACTTTCTTCGCGGCGGCCTTTTTCTTCGCGACAGGCTTCTTGGCTGCTGCCTTCTTCGACGCGGCCTTCTTATTTACGGCGGCTTTCTTGGCAGTCGTCTTCTTCACCGCAGCCTTCTTCTTTACGGCGGCTTTCTTGGCAGTCGTCTTCTTCACCGCAGCCTTCTTCTTCGCCACAGCCTTCTTCTTCGTCACAGCCTTCTTCTTCGCCGCTGTCTTCTTCTTCGCGACAGGCTTCTTGGCTGCTGTCTTCTTTACAGCGGCTTTCTTTTTTGCGGTCGCCTTTTTGGCAGTGCCCTTCCGTGCATCCGCTTTTTTTGTAGACGCTTTCTTCATGAACGTTGCTACTCCTACTGGTCTCTTGGAACTAACAGATTCACTACCCTATACGAGATACCAAAAACGACACCCCCAAACCGCCCTAACACACTGCGGCGCATAAGCCTAGCAGAAATGTCTGTGGATGTCAAAAAGTTGTAGCATTCAGTTGCTGAAAACAGGGGAAGCCGTGTCAGAGGCCATAGCGTCAACACCCGCCTGGGCTATTCTGATAAAGGAGGTTGTCGTCTGCGATCGTCGCCGCTCAACAGAAGGCGTCATTTCTGTTCGACTTCGTTTCGTTATTTGTTGCCGCCAAACAACGCCCGCAACCGGCCCATTAATCCCGGTTGTTCAAATGAAATGATTTTGCCGCCCTGCTGATAATTGGTAACAGGCGGCGTAGTCGTAACCCGCAACAATATGACCGTCACATTGTCAACGCCTCCTGCGGCCAGTGCATGTTCCACCAAATTACGCGCTGCCTGACCCAAATCCCCGCCTTCCAGGTATCCATTAATATCGTCATTGCCCACCATATTAGACAACCCGTCCGAGCATAGCAACAGGACATCACCGGCTTGCAATTGCAAGGCAAACAGATCGACATTAATATCTTCTTTTATTCCCACCGCACGGGTAATGAGGTTTTTCAGGGAATGAT
>SKQZ01000470.1 GCA_007118765.1 Candidatus Hydrogenedentota bacterium | reverse complement strand
TCCCGGTAGTGCTTTTGCTGGGCGTCCATATTGCAGAATACCGTGAAATGCCCCGTCGTTTTGTGGCGATACTGACCCTCATGCTGGTGTTCTTCTGGCTGATCACGGCGCGGGCACTGAATGATCTATTCTTTTTGTGCCGTAAACATATACGTGAACGCCGGGCGGTGTACCACGATACCATTGGCGATCCAGACTTCGCGAAACGCCTCGGCGAAAAGGTGCGCCACAACCAGCCCAAGCAGCATTTATAACGCAATACACGTAAAATACTATGCGTATGCGCTTAAAAAAGAGTTGATTTTTTGTCGTCAACATGGTACGATTTGGTAACATTCTTTATAACGGCATGGTATTAAGAGGTGTTGAGGTGGCGTGTATTCTTGGTGAAAAACGATGTTCAACCAAGAGTACATATGTACACGCACTGCGTGAAGATTGAAGCGTTGCAAGATAGGACCTATGCCGTAAACAGATGCAGCAGCACGTGGATTTTGTCAATGCGAGGCGTACGTTAGTTCGACGAAAACGACATGGTGAACGCCATGTACGCCAGACTGGCGTGTTTCGTTCACGTGAGGCGGAGATGAATGCGGGAATGGTTTTTGTGTGACTTGTAAAATAGCCGAACGCCGTTTTAACTACCTGTCAGCCGGGCTAATTGGGTTGTGCAGGGGGTATGCGGGTGTTCCCGAAATGATTTTTTGGCGTGTAACGCGCCGTAGAGTTATCAGTAATAGTGACGGGTTTTATTTCGCTGATGTATGGGTAGGGACGATGTACCCACCACGTACAACATAAACTTATGGGACGCCACGGCGTCAACAAGAAGGAATGTGTGATGTTTGTGCAAACAGGTAAAATGATGGGCGTTGTCAGCGTATTGATGCTGATGTGTGGGGTGGGCGTTGCATTCGGAGACTGCCCGTACAAGGATGAATGGGGCGAACCCACCATGCATATGGGGGGCGCTGCGCTGGGCGATTTGTTCGGCCAGATGGACCCGGACGGCACCCGTTTTGGCATTCCCAGCGATTATGAGGAGTGGGACTTAAACGAAGACGGCATCTTGGACAAACTACAGTTTGCATTGTTGACGGAGATTCTGTGTGCATCGCCAAACACGCCGCATCCAACCATTAACTTCAGCGAGGTACACGCAACCTTTGCAGATAACTTGGACCTTTATTGGCATATGGTATACTCCATCAAAGATGCTGAGGCGGCAATGATTGCAGGGGCGCCGGACATATTAGCGGCCAGTAATGCGTTGCGTGATGCGGCGGCAGATGCGGGCATGCTGGACGACGTACTTACCCCTGACGTATTTGGTGGCAACCTGCCGCCGGAATGGGACGGGTATACATGGGAAACACTGTTTGATGTGATGAAGGAGTCGGCGGAAGGCATCATCTGGATGGAAGGCCAAGGCTACATTGGTGATGGTTCCGTTATCTGGCTGATATTGGAAAACGTCGCAACGGCACATGTTATGGCGGCCATGTGGGGACTCGACAGTGATTTCACGGCAACGTTTTTTGAATTGGAACACTTTGTGTTACTCGAACAGTTCTTGTCCTTGACCTTGGTGGATTGGGGATATGTCATGACGGTGTTTGACTCCGTGGATGCGGGCCTTATTACCGACAATGCCGATGCCATTGCCGATATAAATCTGGGGTCGGATGTATTGCCTGATCAGGAAATGCTTGGCATTACATCAAACGGAGAAGATGCCCTCCATGCCGATGTCATGTGGGGCGATACAACGCTGAGCGATCTTGTGAACCAAACAGGCGGCGACATTGAAGCGTTGTGGGAAGAAATACTGACGCAGCTTCCCGGTGTGCCCGTAGGCACCGCTCCCGCACTGCTGCTGTTGGCCGGGGCTGTTGGCCTTGTGGGCGCGGCGAAACTGCGCCGGAAATAACCTGAATAGCATTTTGCATGTTGGGGATGCTCGTGGAACGCCGGCATCTGCTCGTGTAAACCTTTGAAGCGTACCCATAGTCATGTTTAGGAAGCACGTAAATAATGGTATAGGGCATGCATAATCAAGCCCGCATACTTTTTCGGCGGCAACAAGGAGGAAGATTTCGATGCGAAAAGACGTAAACGTAGTACAGTGTATGATGGCGGTGTTGATGGTGGCCGTGGTTGCGCCCATGGCGTATGCACAGGTTGAAACGCCCGGTGTCACCGGCCTGTTGTATCCCATGGCTGAAGCCGAAATTACCGGCGCGGGATTAACAATAGGCGATGTGACCTACGAGTTTCATGCGACGGTGCCTCAGGGTGTGGTGCTGGATCAGAACCCGTTATCCGGCGACATGGTGCCTTCGGGCACGGCGGTCAACCTTTGGGTGTCCGCCGGACCTTTTCCTTGTCATTGTGAAGACTTGGACTTGTACGATTACGGCACACAGTCATGGAAGGCGGAAGTGGGCGGACGTGCCGTCGCTGACGCCGCTGCAACCATTGATGACGATGTTGGGGAAGATCTGTCCGAGTATTACCCCTACGAAGCGTGGGATCTGAATAACGACGGCATTGCGGACAGCACCCAGATATCGCTGCTGATGTATATTGTATGTTTGCCGCCGGATACACAGCATCCCAAAATTAATGTAGCCGCTGTTCAAGCGCAATTCCAGCAGAACCTGAATACCTACGATGATTTCCTGGAAAGAATGCGTGATGACGAAGAGGCTGCCCTTGATGCGGCCGACGATTTAATCGCAATGGGCCAGGAACTGAAACAGGCAGCAGAAGCCGCGGGGATGGAAAACGACTTTATCGCTCCTGATGCGTTCTTATCCGGCGAGGTGCCTGAGGAATGGGAAAACAGCACCTACGCGGAATTGGCCGACTTCATGATTGAGGCGGGAGAAGGCATTAATTGGGCGCAGGACCAAGGGTATATTGGCGACGATACCAGCACGATTTGGGTCGCACTGGATAATGAAGGAACCCGGTTGCTGGGCGCCGCGTTGTTGGGTTTGGACAGCGGCTTGGTGAACCGGTTGTTCAACAGCAGGCCTTACAGAATGATTATGCAGGCGCTGGCATTGCTTGATCTCGATTGGGAATTTCTGGAACAGGAGTTTTCCCTTGATGAGGGCATTGTAAACAACATCAAGGATGCCGCGGATAGCCTGAATACCCGTAAGGATGACGTTCCCGAACCAGACGAAG
Source organism: Candidatus Hydrogenedentota bacterium (assembly GCA_007118765.1). Lineage (GTDB taxonomy): Bacteria > Hydrogenedentota > Hydrogenedentia > Hydrogenedentales > CAITNO01 > SLFT01. Next base: position 961 of record SKQZ01000470.1, on the reverse strand, counting down.
ATTTTGGAACGTACGTAGCATCCTCAGGGGACGAATTGTTAGACCCGGATACAGAGTGGGGCGACGATGGAGAAACATTGCAGGATTATGTTGATGATGGCGGCGGAGATCCGGTGGTTATATGGGAAAACACAAAGGAAGACTTTAAGGTTACCGTGCCGGATGTGACTGGCTCGACGCTTGCCGATGCAACGGACGCACTCCAAGATGCCGGACTGGCGGTAGGCGATGTGGTATGGCAGTTTTCATCTACTCATGCCCTTGACACGGTAATTGATCAAATGCCGCTTGCCAATGATGAGGTGATGCCGGGCACGGCGGTGAACCTAACGGTATCGCTGGGGCCGAATCCGTGTCCCGAGTTTTTCAATGAATATGGCGTAGCCACCATGACCATTGGCGGTCTGGCGGTTGCCGATGCCATTGAGACGGCGGACACGGCGGGCCGCTTCACGCAATTCCACGACTATAACGCTTGGGATTTGAACAACGACGGTATCCCGGACCGGGTGCAACTGGAGCTGCTGGCACACATTCTGTGTCTGCCTTGGAACTACCAGCATCCCGAAATTGGGCTTGTGGCGCCGATCCAAGACGCGTTCTATGCCAATCTGGCGTATCTCGAAGACGCTCTTGACAAGTTCTTTGCCCAGGAAGGGGCGATTATTGATGCGGCGCAGCCGATGAAGAATCTTGCAAATAATATGCTTAACACCGGCGATGCGCGGCTTGATGATGTGTTTAATCACGAAGCGTTGAACCTACCTGATATCTGGGCCGGGTACACGTTGCGCGAACTGGCGGAGTTCATGCTTGAAGCGGGCGGCGGCGTTACGTGGCATCGCGATCAAGGCAACATAGGTCCCGGCGGTTTGCTGCGGGCGACGTTTGAGAACAACGTAAGCACGACGCACCTTGGTGCGGCGTTGATGGGTCTTGCAAGCGATTCCCTTGATCGTGC
>SKQZ01000363.1 GCA_007118765.1 Candidatus Hydrogenedentota bacterium | reverse complement strand
TTGCTTGCCCGCCGACTTCGACGTGTAATAACACGCTGTCAGCCGGCGGCCTGCGCAAAACACCTGCTCTGGCGCAATCTTCACAGGCTCACGACAAAACCTGATGAAATATCCGGGTTAACTCGGGCACGGCACACACCACCATGAGCCATGATGCACATCGAAACATATCCGACAACCATTGCTCCGTCGTATGACTTTTTCACGCGACCGACCGCCTCGGCCTTTACGCCAATTAGTGGCGTACTGACGCTATGCGGATCAGCATGCCTCCAAAAACCGTTTCAAATTGCTTAGTCCGAGGTGAATGCCCAGAACCGGGTCTTCCATACCTTCAAACTCTATGGACAACACGCCATCATAACCACTGGCTTTTATCAGGCGCAGGCATTGCGTTACAGGGATTTCACCATGTCCAATGATGGCGCCACGCAGATAGTTCCCGGCCCGCGAAGAAAACCAACCGTCGCCGGGGAAGGGTTGCAAACCGGATTTCACGTGAAAGTCTTTGGCGTGTACGTGAAACGCATAAGGCGCAAGACGTGCCACCGCCTGTGTGCACTCTTCATCGGCACAGGCGAAATTGCCAATATCAATCAGCGCACCAAAGTTGGGATGGTTCACCGTACAGATCAGTTTTTCGACGCGGTCGCTGTCCTGACAAAAATAGCCATGATTTTCGACCATGGTGCGTATGCCCAATTCGGCGGCAAATTCCGTAACGGCAAGACAGCCCTCGGCCACACGAGGCAATGCCGCGTCAAAACTCTTTGCGCCAACATGGTTCGGCGGGAACCCGGCGGTGGCATCATGGCGCATGCCCGGCACGCCCAGGGCATGTGCAACGCGCACTTCGTCCTTGACCCGTTCTATTTCCGCCTGCAAGTCGCCATTACACCCGCGCAAAAAATCCGCGCCAATGGGGTAATTCACAATTTCAAGATTATGGGCTTCGCACGCGGCCCGCGCTTCTTCAGCGAACCCCAACGGCGAGGCACCTTCCGGCAACGCAAACCCGGCAAACTCAATGGCGTCAAAGCCCAGTTCTGCGCTCTTGGCCACAACATCCAGTTGACTCATGACGCCACTGTTGACCAAACGGGAAAAGCTGTAGGAACTCACGCCTATCTTCATGCATTATTCCTTTCTTCTTTTGTGAGCACAGGGGAGGGGTGCGCTCGTTTACTCTGCCGTCAGACGAAACGCCCACGCATGTTCACAAGGCATTTCATCCACAGCGATGCAGGGCACATGAATCGTCACCGTATCATCGGCAACAACAGTATCCAATTCGCCGTCATACCCGACCAGTGAGGCATGAACAGCGGAGGCACCGACAACATTGGGCAACACAAGAGCGGTTCCCGGCCATTTCAAACATATCGCATAGACCGTGTCCCCTTTCAAGGCGAAACGAACGTCTTCGATCTCCGGCGCGTCATCCCAACGGGTCGTGCCGTAAATGGCTTCACCGTTGACGTCCAGCCACGCGCCGATTTGGAGCAACCGCTCCTGTTGCAGTTCCGGGATACGACCGTCGGCTGAGGGGCCGATATCCAACAGCAGGTTGCCGCCGCGACTGACCGTGTCAATCAGTAATTCGAGCAGCTCCGCTGTGCTCCGGTAATCTTCCGCCCGTTCATTGCGGTTGTATCCGAATGATTTTCCCATGCCTTGGCATTCTTCAAACCGGCCCGCATCCATAAGCGGCCCTTCGCTCCGGTGCTGATACTCCGGCGTCGCAAACCCGCCATGCCGGCTGCGCGTTTCACGACCCCAGCGGTCGTTTATGGCCACATCGTCGGGCGCCGACGACTCATTAAACAGCCATGCCAAAAATTCCGTGCTGCGCCATGTTGTATAGGGGTGATCCCATTCGCCGTCAGGCCAGACAAGAGCAGGCTGATAGCGTTCCACCAGGTCTTTCAGTTGCGGCAGCATGTATTGATCCACATACCGATCCACGTCGTCATGGTAGATCGGATTAAACCATTCGTAAAAGGAATAGTAAAAACCCATGCGCAAACCACGTGCACGCACAGCCTCTGTTAGCTCGCCCAGCAAGTCGCGATTGGGTCCGATGTCCTGCGCGTTCCAGTTCCAGTTGTTCTTGTCAGGCCACAGACTAAACCCGTCGTGATGCTTTGACGTGATCACCACATACTTGGCGCCGGAACGTTCAAATATCTCCGCCCAGAAATCCGGATCATACATCTCCGCCTTGAACATGGGCGCGAAATCCTGATATGTGAAGCGCTCGCCATAGGTATCCACATGAAACTGCCATGTTTCGCTTTCCTTGTTTTTCATGTCATGCCAATACCACTCCGAGTAACGGTCGCGCGGGCCCCATGCCGGCACGGAATAAACGCCCCAGTGTATGAAGATGCCGAACTTGGCGTCTTCAAACCATTGCGGGTTGGGACGGGTATCCAAACTTTCCCATGTAGGCTCATAAGTGACTTGGGACATGGTCGCTGTCAAAAGCAGCATCAATGCGGTTGTCATGGCTGACCTCCTTCTCGTAATTTGGAATCTGTTTACTTGTCAACAACAGGAACGTACATCTATATCGTACAGCGTGGCAAGGGTCTTGATGCGTCTGGCGTGATGGCCATAAAACAATGCGGGATGAGGCCCCGTATAGATGTCGCACACATCCGCCACATTGTCCATATCCACAAGCACACGGGTGGCGCAACCGCCGGTGGGCGGACAGTCCGGCGAAGATACCACGCGTCCTTCCCACGCATGAAGGAGCGCTTTGTTATCGCCATGCGCCTGTTGGTACTTGAATAACGTGGTGGGTTCTTCAGGCGGAAATTTCACGTCCAGTGCAAGCGTTTTCGGCATTTGATGGAAAAACGGTCGCAATTCGTACGGCGCCGGCTGCGCATCTGCGCCGCGCCATGCAGGCGTACATGTGCAATGAGCGCCGAAGTACCGGTTATCCTCGGTGTCAAATTCGGGGTTGTGCTGGAACCCGGGCACACCGAACAGATACGCGCCCAACATCAACGACAACGTGGCGTTCAAATCGTTCTCACATCCACAGGGCACCAATGCGCCATTATTCAGCGCGAAGCTAAGGCACGGTTTGCGATGCTTCAGGAAAAGACACTCAATGGTAATGGCGTCGGCATCGTGCCGTTTCATCAGTTTCAACACCGCGGCGTGAGCGCACGCCGCATCTATAAAGGCGTCATCACTCAAATCCGTCACGCGCAATGCATCACGTCGAACGGTTGCCGCAAGTTCGCGTATATCATCGGTAACTTCCGTGGCATCAAAGAGGTCGTTAAAGTATGCCGCCGGTACGCCAAGAATTGGCGTGCCAAACAGGGGATCGCTGTTCGTGACTTCTTCTTGTAATCGGCTGGACACACGCAACAGTTTGGCATGTGCCATGCGCGTGCGCGCATGTACGGCGCGCAGTCCGTTTTCCAGCGCCTCGTAGTGTTCAATCCCATGAATATACTGTAAGCGCGGGTCCGTGCGAAACCGTTCGGGCGGCAGTTGATGACTTGCACCCACGGGATGATACAAGATAATCGGGCCATCAAACGCGTCCAGAATGGGATAGATTTTTTCGCTGAAACTATTCCAGAAATTAAACAATAGCAGGGCATCCGGCGTATCGGTTTCAATCTCAGCAATAAAGGCGTTAATGGCTGCGTCGGTATAAATGGGCGCATCGTCCATGATCAGCTCAAGGGCAAGGCCGTCCACAATACGCTGGAGTTCTCCCATAAACTTCTTTTGCTGTTCTTCAGGCTTGAACTGGTTGCCCGGCCATGTAAACCAATTATGGGTACTCCAATTGTCCTCGCATTCGCCTGCCAGCACAACATCCGCAGGCGGATAGAAGAAGGCGCCCCGCACAATCCCCGGTTTTCGTACGGTCGGAGTGGGGGCGAGGGCAGCACTTACGGCGCCGCTGCCAAAACCCGGCCACGCGCCAAACGCGGAAAGTGCCGCCGTCGATTTCAGAAAGGTTCGTCGGGTCAGATTCGAGGCCATGGCGATGTGCTCCTTATGTTCAGGTGTCGGTGACCATTAACCCGCATATTTCACAAGATTTCTGTTGCGCCTGCGAATCTTACACCATATCAGGCACTTTGCTTGCCCGCCGACTTCGACGTGTAATAACACGCTGTCAGCCGGCGGCCTGCGCA
>SKQZ01000319.1 GCA_007118765.1 Candidatus Hydrogenedentota bacterium | reverse complement strand
GCCATCCGCTTTCGTGTTCCACCGGTTGCATTTCTGCCGAGCATGCGGTCATAAACACTGCGCCTCCCGTAAACAAAAGGTTTTCCATAAAATCTCTGCGTGATATTGACATTTCGTGTATGGCCTTCACTGAGTTTGATCTTTGTGGCTTGTAAACACCTGATTTACTGTGTGTGCGCCATCACCATCACCGGCATGGGCATCATATATGGCGTTGTTGTCTATAGTGTAACGTTCTTTGATATGCGCACGTAGACAATAGTATGTGTACTGCTCGACGACATCAAATCAAGGATACCGGGCGCATTGTCGTTGATTCAAATCTCCCGGCACAAGTGTTCGGGATGCTACCCAAACCTGCTTCATGCTATCATAGGGCATCTTTGAGCGCCACCATCATGATAGATTTTGCTCCCCCGCGGCGCCAGACGAAACGAAGCACGAGCACGAGAGGAGTGTTGTTATATGAAAGAAAAGCGCGTCAAACCGCAGATACTCAAAGGGTTTCAAGACCTGCTGCCTGAAGACATGATTGCGCGTCAGCGCGTGATTGACGCGATACGCCATGTATACGAACGCTATGGGTTTGTACCCATAGACACGCCGGTATTGGAACGGTTTGACATCCTGACCGGTTCGGCGGGCGCAGATGTTAACAAGGAGATATTTGCGCTTGAAACGCCGGAGGCCGAAGCGGCTGCTATGCGTTTTGATCTTACCGTGCCCTTTGCACGGATGATCAGTCAGTATCGGGAAGAAATCAAACTGCCATTCCGACGCTATCATATCGGGCCCGTATTCCGCGCAGATAAACCCGGGCCGGGCCGATTCCGTCAATTCACCCAGTTTGACGTGGATATTGCGGGCGCGCGCGGGTTGGCGGCAGACGCCGAAATAATTGCGGTTTTGTGCGAGGCCATGCGCGCGGTTGGTTTGGTTGATAACGATAAGCCGTTGTTCCGGGTGCGTGTCAGCAACCGCTTGCTGGTGGACGCGCTGCTCACAGGGAACGGGATTACCGACACTGAGCGCATGAAACATACGTTGCGTGTAATTGACAAACTGCGCAAGGTCGGCATTGAGAATATCCAGCGTGAATTGGGTCCCGGACGTGTAGATGACTCGGGCGATCCCATCCCGGGGGTGCAGCTGCCGGATTCCGTTATCGCAGCAATTACCGCGTTTATCGCCGTGTCCGCAGCCAGTCGCCTGGACACCGTAACCCAACTGGCCGACACGCTGCCCGATACCGACGCGACCAAGAACGCATTGGATGAGATGCGCGAATTGGCGTCGTTACTGGACGCGCTGGGCATTTCCGAAGAAGAAGCGATCTTCGACCCCAGCCTTGCCCGTGGGCTGGATTACTACACGGGACCGGTATATGAGATTGAAGTGGTTGCACAAGAGGCGCTGGGTTCCGTGGGCGCAGGCGGCCGATACAATCAGCTGTGCAAACGTTTCAGCGGCCAGGAAGTCCCGGCAACGGGCGGTTCCATCGGACTGGACCGGTTGATGACCGCGTTGCATGCCGTTAACAAAGCCGCCTTCCCCAAAAGCACGGTACAGGCATGTATCGCCACGGTGGGCAAAGTAGCGCCCCGGGAGGTGCTATTGTTGGCGGCGGAACTGCGTGCGGCGGGCATTAACACGCTCACGTATCTCGGCGGCAAAAAGAACATGGCCGCCCAATTAAGCGACGCAGACCGGTATAATATACCTGTGGCAGTCATTTTGGGCGAAGATGAATTGCAACGAGGCGAGGTGGCGGTGAAAGACCTTATTGCGGGCAAGGAAACGCGCGCGGACATTGACGATCACGATGCCTATCGCAAGGCGGGCCGGAACACCCAAGAGACGGTAAAACGGGAAGCGTTAATCGAAACAGTGCGCGGCATCCTGCAGGAAGACGCATCAGAAAGCCTCGGAATGCGTAATCTTTGACTTGTGCGTGTGCGTTCCTTTACCGAACGCCTGTGTAGCTCTTCCTTCTTTTTGCAAGGGTAACTAAACGAGGAACTAGCGCATGATAGAAAAAGACGGAATACATGCAAGCGTAATTATGGCGGGTGGCGTGGGCGAACGGTTCTGGCCGTTGTCACGCCGCTCAAAGCCAAAACAACTGTTGCCACTCAATACTCCTGACAAGAGCATGTTGTTGGAGGCGGTGGAACGGGCGGCCGCCCTGTCCGACGCTGAGAACACGTACATCGTCACCGGAGAACACCTTGTAACGCCCATCCGTAACGCCGGACTGCCTTTGCCGCCGGACAACGTGCTTGCCGAGCCGTGCAAACGCAACACCACGGGCGCATTGGCCTATATTACGGCGCATCTGCTGGCACGGCATCACGAACTTACCCCGGACGATATCGGGCTGGCCGTACTGACAGCCGACCATCGCATTGACAATCTCGAAGCGTTTCTGCGCACTGCCCGCGCCGCCATGCGCGTCGCGGATACCGAACCCGCCCTCGTGACCTGCGGCATAAAGCCGACCCGACCCGCCACGGGCTTTGGGTATATCGAATCCGAACCGGATACGCAGATGGAGGTGGAAGGCGCTATTTTTCGGGTACGCGCATTTCATGAAAAGCCGGATGCCGAGCAGGCCCGGACATTCGTTGCTTCAAATCGTTTTCTGTGGAACAGCGGCATGTTTTTCTGGCGTCTATCCACGTTCCTGGAAGAAATGGGCCGGGCCCGTCCCGACGTTGTCGAAATTATTGAAGGGATGACCAAGGCCCTGTACGCCGGAGACGGGGACGCTGTAAAGCGCCTGTTTGCGTCTCTTGAAGACATTAGCATTGACTATGCACTCATGGAACATGCGCGCACCATCATGGTGGTGAAAGGCGACTTCCCCTGGGCCGATGTGGGGTCGTGGACGGCATTGCGCCGGGACGACAATACGGACAAGGACGGCAACCTGCTGCGCGGCGACCCGGTGGCAATCGCGTGCGAAAACAGCATTGTGGTCAATGCCGCGGGCGCGAAAAAGATGGCGGTGGGCGTACTTGGCCTTTCAAATGCCACCGTGGTTGTTACCGAAGATGCGGTGTTGGTAATGGACAGCACACGGGCCGAAGAGGTGCGCCACATTGTGAGCGCCCTCAAAGAACGCGGAGCAGACCAACTATAAGGTGAGGAGCAACATCACGATGGAACATACCGTTGACAAATCAAGCATTCGACGCGCAGCGCTGGTGGGCTCCTATGTACCCCGTCAGTGCGGCATCGCCACATTTACCAAGGATTTGCGCGACGCCCTTGTGAGTTCGCAGGACGACCTCAGCACGCTTGTCGTCGCGCTTGACGACACGCCGAAAGGCTACCCCTATCCATCAGAAGTCAGACTGCAATTGCGCGCCGCACAAAAACGCGATTATCGGGTGGCGGCGGACTTGCTCAATATCAACAACGTTGACGCAGTCTTTTTACAGCACGAATTCGGTATCTTTGGCGGGCCTGACGGCAGCCACATACAAAACCTTATTTCCCGGCTGCGCATGCCGGTGATAACCACGCTGCATACCGTGCTGCGCAACCCCACGCCGGGCCAAGCCACCGTGATGGCGGACATTATCGCCCATAGCGACCGAATTGTGGTCATGAGCCACAAGGCATTCGATATCCTGGAAGCGACATACGATGTGCCACGTGAGAAGATTGCCTTCATACCGCACGGCATTCCCGACGTCCCCTTTGTGGACACGGCCTACCACAAGGACCAATTCGGTTTTGAAGGACGCACCGTATTGCTCACCTTCGGGTTGCTCTCGCCCGGCAAGGGCATTGAGGTCGCCATCAAAGCATTGCCGGAGATCGTGAAGAAGCACCCCGATGCCTTGTACGTGATTCTGGGAGCCACCCATCCGCATGTGTTAAAGCAACAAGGCAGTGCCTATCGCGATTCCCTTGAACGCCTCATAGACCAGTTGGACGTCAAGGAGCATGTTACCTTTCATAATCGCTATGTGTCGCTCGAAGAGCTGTGCGGCTACATTGGGGCCGCCGACATTTACGTAACCTCCTACCTGAGCAAAGAGCAAATCACATCAGGCACGCTTGCCTACGCATTGGGCGCGGGCAAAGCGGTGATATCCACGCCATTCTGGTACGCCGAAGAACTGTTGGATGAGGGGCGGGGACGGCTGTTTCCCTTTGAAGACCATGTGGC
>SKQZ01000279.1 GCA_007118765.1 Candidatus Hydrogenedentota bacterium | reverse complement strand
TTTGCTTGCCCGCCGACTTCGACGTGTAATAACACGCTGTCAGCCGGCGGCCTGCGCAAAGCACCTGCTCTGGCGCAATCTTCACAGGCTCACGACGAAACCTGATGAAATATCCGGGCTAGCGCCTTCTCTTGTCCAGCGCCCCGGAATGGCCGTGTTGCAATCCGGGCATGTGCCGTTGTGCATGCGGTTTTCGAGCACATGGAAGCCCCGACGTTGGATGAGCAGTGTGTTGCAGTGATGGCAATAGGTGTTTTCCCGGTTGGCGATACGGCCCGCCATGTTGCCGGCATAAACATAGCGCAGCCCCGCGTTTTTTCCGGCATCGTGGGCCCGGGCCAGTTGGTCGTGGGTGGTGGGCGTGTTGTCCGTCATTTTGTAGGTCGGATGAAACGCCGTTACATGCCAGGGGATGTCACGGGACACGCCCGCAAGAAAATGCGCGATGCCGTCAAGTTCCGCGCTGCCGTCGTTAAAGCCGGGCACCACAAGGGTTACCACTTCCACCCAGAATCCGGCTTCCGCCGCCATGGCGATGCTGTCCAGCACCGGTTGTAAACGTCCCCCGAGGGAACGGTAGCCGTCATCCGTGAAACACTTGAGGTCAATGTTAAACAAGTCCATGTGCGGGCGCAGAAAGCGGATGGTCTCCTGCGTGGCAAACCCGTTGCTTACAAAACCGCAGAGAATGTTATGGGCCGACGCCTTTTCGAATATGCGCGCCGCCCAGTCTGCGGTTATCAACGGTTCGTTGTATGTGCTTACCATAATGGGCGTATCATTGTCGGATGCAGCCGCAACGATGGCATCTGCGGTGCAGGCGCGTATGGAGGCGTTCTGTTCCCGTGTGCGTGGCAGCTGACTGCTAATCCAGTTCTGACAGAAGCGGCACTGGAGATTACAGCCAAGCATGCCAAATGACAAAGCGTCACTGCCCGGGAGCACATGATAAAACGGCTTTTTCTCCACGGGATCAATTTGCAGGCCCGCCACATACCCGTCCGGCGCGTAGAGGCCGCCGTCCTTGTGAAAACGGACGCGGCATACGCCGGTGTGTCCGGGTTGTATCCGGCACTGATGGGCACAGGCCACACAGCGCACCCCGTCGTCTTCTTGGCGGACAAGCGCTTCGGCGGCGGGCGCCACCGGAGCGTCCAATGCCTTCGTAACACCTGAATCATGTGTACTGTTGTCATTCATGTCCATGACGGCCTCCCGTGTAAAAGTAACGCGCAGACTACAACCTGTTTTCGCCTTTTGATATCATACGGCGCGAAGTGTTTGCAGCCTGTGTGTTGCAAACATGCGTGTGGTTTTGATTCTGTCTCCAATAAGGATAACGCAATGGTACACCAGGAAACGATACAGCGGGATACAAGACGAGAAGGGGAGATGCACGACATCACCGACGATGTACGGGCGATTGTCGCCGCATCGGGCATTCAGGCGGGCATTGCGCATGTGTTTAATGTGGGCAGCACGGCATGTGTGGGCGCCATTGAGTTTGAGCCCGGGCTTGAGGCCGATTTGCCGCGCGAACTGCATCGGCTGGTGCCGCCAAGCCGCGAATACGGGCATGAACAGGCCTGGCATGACGGCAACGGCCACTCCCACTTGCAGGCGACCGTCATGGGCCCGGACATAACCGTGCCGGTTCAGCAGGGCGCTTTGGTATTGGGCACATGGCAACAGATTTTTCTGTTGGAGTGCGACGTAAAACCACGGAGCCGCACCGTTATGGTTACGGTCATTGGCGAGTAAACAGGATGTTTAACGCAGCTTTTGAAGCACTTGGGACTGGTAACGCTCCGTGCCCAGCTCTTGTTGTTGCCGTGTTTCCGGGGGATAGCGCTGTAGCAGGGATTGCAGCAGTTGCACCCGTTCTTCGGGGGCCGGGTGTGTGGCAAAGATGGGCAACGCCCTGCCGCCGCCCCGTTGCCGGTCGTATTCAAGCAGCTTCTGCATGAACGTAATCATTGCCTCGGGTCGGTAGCCGGCACGATAGAGCATGTCCATGCCCAACTGGTCCGCTTCGCGTTCCTGGGCGCGGCTGAACCGTGCTGCGATGCCGGTGGAAAACAGCTGGCTGACCACCGTGGCCGCAGTGCCCGGTCGCTCGCCCAATATGATGTCGCTGACCAATTCCATGCCCAACTGCCGTGTCATCATTTCCCCGTGATGCCGCGCCGCCACGTGGCCAATCTCGTGGGCCATCACCGCCGCGAGTTCGGCTTCGTTTTCACAGAGCTTCATCAAGCCCGTGTAGTAATACGTATGGCCGCCGGGCAGCGCAAAGGCATTGACCGTATCCGGCGCGTCTATCACGGTAAAGGAATAGCGCACATCTTGACGCGGCGCCACGCGGGCAAGGCGCGCGCCCACTTCGCGCACGTAGGCTTGCAACGCTTCATCGGGATGCACGGTTTCCTGTTTCTCCACCTCGGCGGCAAAGCGTTCGCCCAGCTGCACCTCTTCGGATGTGCTCAACAGGTTGAGGCGGGTCAACAGGCCTTCTTGTTCAAGGGTGGCGCAGCCCATGCCCAGCATCAGGACGCCCCACAAAATGCAGTGACCAAACAATGTCCGTTCACGCTGCTTCATGTTGTTGCTTTCCTATCTCGTTGTACGCACGTTATGCCGCGGCATCTTCAGGTGATTCCGGCGCCGCGGTTGTCTCTGGTTCTTCTACGGTGCGGTGGGGTGCATCCAGTTCAAGGAACCACTGCAACCCATCGTCCAGCATTTCAATTACCTTTTCGCCGTCCGGTTCGCGGTCGGGATGGTCCACGGGATACCAGCGGATTTCCTTCGGGTCGCCCAGCGCGGCAAACAACGCTTCGCCGGAAGCGGGCGTCACCACACCGTCCTCGGAACCGTTCAGCATGATGACCGGTCTGCCCGCCGTGTGCATGGCATGGTGTATCGGGTCGGCGGCCCCCGCGGCGAACACCATCAGCGGACCCGCAAACGGCCATATCCATTGGGGCAGTTCGCGACGCACTTCGGGCGCCTTTGCAAGCAGGCGAAAATCACCGCCGCCCACCACCAGCGCCGCCGCGGCGATGCGTTTGTCGCGTGCCATGGCCACCGTGCCTGTGACGGCGCCGTAGCTTGCGCCCACCAGATAGATGCGGTTGGCGTCAATGTCAGGGCGCGTTTGAAGATAGTCAATCAGCCGCTTGGTATCGTGTACCGTCTTGTGGCAACGCGCACGAAAGGCGCGGGCAATGGTCCATACGTTGCCGCGCACCTGCCGCTCGCCGCGCATGTATTGATCGAAACAGACCATGGCGAAGCCGGCCTCATTAAAAGGCGTGCAGATTTGCTCCACAAACTCCTTTTCCTGGTGACTGCCATGCAACAGAATAATTGCGGGGTATGGTTCCGGCGCCTCCAGCGGCAAGGTCAGGATGGCAGGCACCCGTTCGCCGGGATCGCCGTCAAAGGCGATTGCCTGCCTGCGATAGCGAGCGGGCAGGGTTTGGCCGAAGGCCTGCACCTCGCCTTCAACAACCGTCGGCTCGGCGGCCGTGGCGTTGAGCGGATGGTCGGGCGAATATCCCGCATAAAACTGTTTGTCCGCACGGTGTTTAATCACCGCCACAACCGCCGCCGCCACGAGCAGCACAACGATTACCGTAACTATCACGCGACGCACCATCGAATAAATCTCCTGTATCTGTCTTTTGCATCCCGTTGCAATCCGCCGGTATTATAAGACGGAATGGCAAGCAAAAACGATGTTGCCCGTCAGTTGTTTTCCGGGCCTATGCAAAACAACGAGGTTAAATGGGAAGCATGAAGAAGGTACTGCTTTTGTGTTGTGCGGGCGTTATGGTGCTGGGCGGTGTGGCGGCGGCCCGGGGGCGTGATGAACCGGTGGTCTTGTTGCAACACCCGCCTGACTTTGTGGGCGTTCATGTGTCGGGCGGTGTCCATATTTGGGATGACAGGGAAGGCCTGAACGCATACGACATGGACACGGGCGAGCTCCGCTGGACGCATCACTATTCTTCACCCCCCCGGCGTTTTTCCCCCGTTGTCGAGTCCGGCCAACGCAATTTGCTGTTGTGGGACGAAGATGTTCTGACGGTATTGGACAAGGTGTCGGGTGCGCAGCGCTGGCAGTGCAGTGATGTCACCCACGGCAAGGTAACGCACATGCGCTTTTTGCCGGGCAGTGATTGGGTGGAGATTCGTTACACCCGTGAGGCGGCGGGAAAGCCTGACGAAACGGTCACGGTGTTGTACGCACCTGATAAGAGCGAACACTATGTTGTGCCGGAAAACTGGCAGTTGCAACGGTGGATGCCGGACAAAGAACGTATCATCACGATAGCGCACCGAGAAACGGATGCAGAACCTTATCGCGTCGGTGTGTGGGCGCCGGCGCGTGATGCACACGAGGAAGTGTTTGTATCGGAGGCAGTGGATTTTGTTGGCGGCGTATTGTCAACAGGTGAATTACTATTGTGTAATAATTTACATTCTGACGGTGAAAGACAATTCAAGGCCTATCGGTTGCCGCTGACTGCTGGAAGCCCACGCGAAAGAATTGCATCGCCCGCTAAGATTACCACCCTTCCTTTTACAATTGAAGGCGGCGCCTACATTGTTATGGCGCGCACTGAGGCGGTGTGGGTGCTGGATGCGACGGACGGCGCCGTGAAACGGGAACTTAAAAGGCCGGGCCACACCTTCCTTCCGGTATCGGTTACTCATGACGATGCAGGCGCCGCATGGATTGTGTCGCGCGACACTGCTGCGAACGCATGGCTATGGCCGTTGACAACGGCCGATACGCCCCGACAATTTTTTGACGGCATGCCGTTCTTGTCCGGCGAAATCTTGGAGGTAAGGCCGCCCCATGTCATTATTCGTAAGCAACTGGAGCAGGAAGGCCATGCCAACGTTGTGGCCCGTCACTTGGACACGGGGAAACAGGTCGCTTCGTGGACGATACCCTGGGAGGGTGTGCCCTTCTCCACACGATTTTGCAATGCCTTTCAGCGTTGTCTTGTGGTCCATTATCGACGGGAAGAAAGCGCCGGTGGGGGCCACTATATCAGACCAACCGGCTTTGCCATTTTTGAGTCAGAACAGGAAATGGCGGTGTTTGAAAGTGAAGAGACGTGGGTGTCTGAAGGATTCTCACCGGATGGTCGTTACGTGGTGTCGCGTGATAATGCAACGCCCGTGTACATATCCGTTACCCATGTTGACTCGGCTCGGGTAGTGGCCTATCTGCCTTCGGGAAATCGGTGGGGCAGGGCGGTCTTTTCGCCGGACGGCAAACTGTTGGCCCTCTGGCATGACGATACAATAACCATAATCGCGATGGAAGAACACTACCCCCAACGGACGCTTGCAAAGGCGACATCTGACAGGCCGGTTACGCCTCGTGCTTTCTCCCGGGATGGCAAGCTGCTGATGTGCGCCGGTCGCGGGGAGGCGCGGGTAATTGATGTGCAAACACGGGCGCAACTCGGGCGGATGCAAGAGCCGGAGCGTTTCCGTAGAAGAATCAGTCGCCCTCATGAAGTATTTGGTGTAACAATTCCCTTTCTCCATGTTGCGGAAGATTATGCCGCGCGCCATATACGCCACTTGCGAAACGAACCATGGTTACAGCCGTTCTTTATTGGGGAAGGCGTGCGCGCGGGCACCGTGGCTAATGAACGGCTTATACGGGTGTGGGATACGCACACAGGCCAGTTGCTGCACACCATGGCGCCGGAAATATCCGAACGCAGGGATGATTGGGGACAAATGCGCCACAGGGTTGTTCTTAGCGACAACGGCGCTTTTGCCCTGTTTTATAACCCGTTGGATTACGAGCCGCCCACGCTGTGGGACGTGAATACGGGGCATCTGGTGCGCAAGTTTGACATTTCAATGCGTGGCTACGACCCGGTAGCAGTGGCAGACAACGGCGCCGGGTTCTATCTGACGGACAGAAAAGGACTCTATTTTCTTCCTGTCAGCCGGTAGCGTTGTATATGGATACCCACGGGAAGCATGTGATTGATAGTCCGTGTGGTTCTTGTGCTACAGTTATGCCTATGAACACATCCCAATCTTCTTCAGATAACAGGGAAGACAAACCCGAACCGCCGCAGGTGGATTTCAGCAAACCCGTGCCGCCCCGTCCGCAAAAGCGCGTGCGCAACCGCAATGATTCGCCTTGGTCGGCGGTGGCCATGATAACGCAGTTGGGGCTGGTGGTGTCCTTCTGCATTGTGGGCTCGGTAATGGCCGGGGCTTATATAGACCGACTGGTAGGTAGCAACGGCGTGTTCATTTTGGGTATGATACCCGTCGGTCTCGGCGCGGCCGCCGTGGCTGCGTGGCAAATCATCAAACAGGAGTTGCCGTGAATCCTCTGCCTACATTTCGGCTGTTGGCCGTACGCATTGCCCTCGCATTAACCCTGTTGGCAGCGCTTATCGTGTATCCCACCGTTGGGCGTCCCGCCACGGTCGGATTGCTGATGGGGGGCATTGCAGGGACGCTGGTTTTCTGGGTGACGGCGCGGCAGCTGGAAAAACTTGCAATGCAGACTGACAATGCGTTATATTCCGTTCCCGTGAAGTGGCGTCTCGCAGGACTGGCCGTGTACGCGGTCGTGTTGGTGCGCGGCTATACCCTTGACAGGGAGGGGCTGACTGGTCTGGTTGCTGCATGTGCCGGGCTGTTCGCAATACGTGTGGCAGTCGTGCTATTGGGCGTAACCGGGCTGGACCTCCCCAAAGAGGAAGACAACTAGTATGGATCAGATAGGCGATCGA
Source organism: Candidatus Hydrogenedentota bacterium (assembly GCA_007118765.1). Taxonomy (GTDB): domain Bacteria; phylum Hydrogenedentota; class Hydrogenedentia; order Hydrogenedentales; family CAITNO01; genus SLFT01. Next base: position 7,653 of record SKQZ01000279.1, on the reverse strand, counting down.
CTCGTTTGGTACTACGTCCCGTTCACGGATATAGAAATTCCGATGAATGGGGTCAACATCATTACGCTGTTCAATGCGCTTCTTGTGATGGGCGTGTTGTTTCTGCTTTGCAAGCGTGCGGTGAGCAACCTTGCTGTTGTGCCCGGACGCGGACAATTCGTCGTAGAGCAGTTTGTGGGCATGTTTGACAACCTTGTAGAGAGCTCGCTTGAACTGGATACGCGCGCCGAGAATCGCAAGTTTCTGCCGCTTATTCTGTTTTTGTTCATGTATCTTATCTTGGCCAATGTGATGAGTTTCCTGCCCACCAGCCTGTTCGAAGAACCCACGGCGGACATTAACACCACGCTGGGATTGGGCTTGTTGGGCATGTCGGTGGCCGTATACAGCGGCATGCGCACCAAAGGCGTTTTCACTTATATTGCCGAGATGATGGGTCCGCTGTTTACCCAGGAAGATGCCACCGGTTTCGCATGGGTATTGGGCAAACTGTCCGCGCTTTATTTCTTCCCGCTCAATATTGTCGGTGAAATGGCGAAGGTGGTGTCCATTTCCTTCCGTATTTTCGGTAACATCATTGGCAGTGGCATCATTATTATCGTTATCTCCACGCTCATTTACAGCTTCAGCCCCTTGCTGGTGGGCATGAACTTATTTTTTATTTTCTTTATTGGCATAGTTCACGCTTTTGTGTTTGCCATGCTTACGTTGACGTATATTGCCGTGGCCATCAAGTAGAGGCCGCGTGTAGATAAGTGCCGGGACGGATGGCCGCCCCGGTAAAACTGAATCCATAACACTGTATACTTTACGGTAAGTAGGTTGTTGTGATAGATATCGAACCACAAGTTTGGGAAATGTTGGGCCGCTACATCGGCGCAGGATTGGCGCTGGGACTTGGCGGTCTCGGCGCGGCCGTTGGCATGGGTATTGCCGCCGGTCAGGCGAATGAAGGGTTAATGCGCCAGCCTGACACGCAAGGGTACATGCTGCGCACAATGCTTATCGGTCAGGCGGTCGGCGGCAGTCCGTCCATCTTCGCGCTTGTCGTGGGCCTGCTGGTGTTGTTTTTGCCCTCGGGCCGTCTTGAAGGCGCCCATTTTGCGGCGGCCATGGTCGGCGCGGGCATGTCCATTGGCTTGGGTTGCTTTGGCAGCGGACTGGGCTGTGGTTGGCCTGCGGGCAAAGCCTGCGACGGCGTGGCCCGTAATCCGCGCCATACCACGTCCGTGACATCATCCATGGTGATTGGGCAGGCCGTGGCGCAGTCGCCGAGCATTTTCTCCATTGTTATCGCGCTGATGCTGCTGTTTGTGGTGACAGCGCCGGATTCGGTATTGTTGACCTTCGGCATGTTTGTGGGCGCCGGCATTGCCATGGGCGCCGGCGCATTGGGCCCCGGCATTGGTTCCGGCCAGACCGCCAGCGGCGCGGTGCACGGGACATCCCGGTGGCCGGAGAGCGCGGGCCTCATCCTGCGCACCATGCTCATTGGGCAGGCGGTGTCCCAGACCCCCGCCATTTTCGGCATGTTGGTATCTTTTATCCTGCTGTTGGGCGTGGGCGATGTTCCCTTGGGCATGATGGGGCTTGCCGTGACCCTCGGCGCCGGCATTTCCACCGGTCTCGGCGGCATTGGCCCCGGCATCGGCAGTGGCGCGGTGGGCGATGCGGCCTGTCAGGCCACGGCGGCCAAACCCCGCTTGGATACGCTTATCTTGCGCACCATGTTGATTGGTCAGGCGGTTTCGCAGTCCACCGCCATCTACGCGCTTATTATTGGCTTATTGCTATTGTTTGTTTTTTAAGTTCGGTTTCAAGGGCCGGCATGTTCCGGCAAACGATTGCGGCAGCGCACCTGCGCGCCGCTTCCAGGTAGACGAAGAAAGGATTACAGGCAGATGGAAACTTCGACCATTATGTCGCTGATGAACATGATAGCGACGCAAACGGATGCGGGCATCACCAACGAGACCCTCATTAGCGCCAGTTCGCTTATTGGCGCCGGGATATGCATGGGTTTCGGGGCCATTGGACCCGGCGTTGGCCAGGGATATGCCGCAGGCAAGGCGTGCGAGGCCATCGGGCGCAACCCCCAGGAAGCGGGCTTGCTGACCCGTACCATGCTGATTGGTCAGGCCGTGGCCGAGTCCACCGGCATTTACTCGCTGGTTATCGCGCTGGTCATGCTTTTTGTTATTGGCGGCTGATGTCGTCGGCGCAACTACCGCGTTCCTCGCCAAAGGGCGAGACAGATGCGTTAGGAAAAGTCTCTTATGGTTGATCTTAACTTTACAATCGTAGTGCAACTGCTGATGTTCCTGGTCTTTTTGTGGGCCATGACCCGGTGGGTGCTGCGTCCGTTGCTGCAAACCATGGACGACCGTGAAAGCAGCATGACGCAGGATAAGGAACAGGCGCAGGCCGATCAGGAAGCGGCGGAAGAAATCGAACAGAAATATGCCGCGTTGCTGGCCTCCGCGCATCAGCGGGCGCATCAGACGATTGAAGAAGCGTTGCGCGAAGCGCAGAACAACCACCTGGAGCAGCGCAATGGCGTGCGACGGGAACAGCAGGAAGAGATTGCGCAAGCGCAAGAGCAGGCAAACGCTTTTCTGGAACAGCAACGCAAGGAGTTTCCGGCTTTGAGCAAGGATATTGCCCGTGAAATGATGCGTCAGCTGGGTGTGGGAGGGGACGCATCGTGAATGCCGAAACCAAAACATTTTTGAAGCGGTACTTTGCTGTTGCGTTCGGTGTCTGGCTGCTGTTTGCCATCACCCTTGGCCCCGGCGATTTGAGTTGTGCATATCGTGCCGAGTATCGCGAAGACCATGATCGCTACCTCAATGTCATTAAGAGCGAACCCTATAAGCGATATCTGCAACGCCCCCATTTGAATGAACCTGGCATGGAAGGCGTGCCGGAAAGTTTTACCTGGGAACAGGTGGACTTTGTCAAGGACTACGAAGGAAGCGATGAGTTCCGTCGTGAACGGCTGCGCAGCACCTTTTACACCGTGTTCTTCCAGTTCTTTAACGCCGGACTGGTGGTCTGGTTGGCATGGCGATTGGGCAAGGCCCCGCTGTTAAAACTGATTGATGACCAGATTCATGATCTGCGCGACAAAATAGCGGCGGTGCGCAACACACGCGAAGCAGCGGCCGACCGCAAGAACGCCGCCGCCGAAAAACTGGCAAAGATGGACGAAGAAGACAAGCGCATTGTCGCGGAGGCCGAAGCGCGGTTAGCGCGTGAGACGGCCGAACTGGAAGAGAAGCAGAAGCGCCGTCTGGACATCATGCACCGTGAAATGGAAGATCGCAAGAAGGAAGAGGCACATGCGGCCTTGATGGCTGCAAAAGCCGAGTTGGTGGATCAAGCGGTGGATGAACTGTTGCAGTTGTATCGTGCCGCAGACAATGAGACGTTGCAGGCACAGTTAATTGACGGGTTTACGGCCGATGTGGAGAAACAGGCCTCATGAAGCATTACCTGATAGCAGAACGATACGCCAAAGCCCTGCGCAATGCCGTCAAGGACGAAGAACTGGACAGCGTTGGCGAGATGGTAGGCACCGTGGCGGCACTATACGGCGAATCGGAAGCCTTGCGTAATGTGTTGAGCAATCCCGCCATAGATTTGAAGAAGCGCCTCGAAGTGCTGCGCGAAGTATTGGCCGCAGCGGAAATTGACGAGCGCGCCGTTAAACTGGCCGAAGCCCTGCTGCTGCGACGGGGACGCATCACCTTGTTGCCCGACGTGGCCACCATTTACGATATGCTGGCCGACGAACGGTTGGGCCGGGTACGGGCCACGGTGGTTACCGCGGCGGAGCCGTCGCCGGAGCAGGAGGAGCGACTGGCCAAGGCCTTGGGCGCATGGTCGGGCAAAGAAGTACGCATAACACGGGAAATAGATCCCGATATTTTGGGCGGTGTCGTCGCACGCATGGGCGATGCCGTAATAGATGGCAGTGTACGCACACGGATTGAACGGTTGCGCGAACATGCGCTCGAATATGACATTCGTGCGCAAGGCGACGCGTAACCCTCACGTACGGGATAGGCGCGGTTTTTAATCGCTCAGGAGTCACTACATGAAGATTCAGGCAACAGAGATTACGGACATTATCAAACGGCAGATAGCCGACTTCGAGAGTTCCGTGGAAATCGCCGAGGTAGGCACGGTCATCCAGTCTGGTGACGGTATCGCACGCATTTTTGGTCTCGAAAAGGCCATGGCCAGCGAGCTGCTCGAGTTTCCGCATGACGTGCGGGGCATGGTGCTTAACCTTGAAGAAGACAATGTCGGCGCCGTGTTGTTTGGCGAATACGAAAAAATCATGGAAGGCGACACCGTCAAGCGCACCGGGCGCATTGCCTCGGTGCCCGTGGGCGATGCGCTTGTGGGCCGTGTGGTGGACGCGCTTGGACAGCCGGTGGACGGACGCGGGCCCATCGAAACAGATGAATTCTTCCCCGTGGAACGCCTCGCGCCGGGTATTGTGGCGCGCCAGCCGGTGAAAGAGCCGCTGCAAACCGGGTTGAAGGCCATTGACTCCATGACGCCCATTGGCCGCGGACAGCGCGAGCTGATTATTGGCGACCGCCAAACGGGGAAAACCGCCTTGGCGCTTGATACCATTATCAATCAAAAGGGCACGGGTGTCATCTGCATTTACGTCGCCATCGGCCAGAAGCGGTCTACTGTGGCGCGTGTGGTGCAGGAACTCACCGAGAACGGCGCCATGGACTACACCATCGTGGTGAGCGCCTCCGCCTCGGAAGCGGCGCCCCTGCAATATATCGCGCCTTATGCCGGCACGGCCATGGGCGAGTATTTCCGCGACAAGGGCAAACATGCATTGTTGGTGTACGACGATCTGTCGAAGCACGCTCAGGCCTACCGGCAGGTATCGCTGCTTTTGCGGCGGCCGCCCGGACGCGAAGCATACCCGGGCGACGTGTTTTACCTGCATTCCCGGTTGCTCGAACGCGCCGCGAAGATGAGCGACGAGCATGGCGGCGGCAGTCTCACGTCATTGCCCATTATCGAAACCCAGGCGGGCGACGTGTCGGCGTATATCCCGACAAACGTCATTTCCATTACAGACGGCCAGATATTCCTGGAGGCCAACCTGTTCTATTCCGGTGTGCGCCCCGCCATCAATGCGGGTATCAGTGTGTCCCGCGTGGGCGGCAACGCGCAGATTAAGGCCATGAAGAAGGTGGCCGGTTCGCTGCGCATTGACCTTGCCCAATATCGCGAACTGGAAGCATTCGCGCAATTCGGCAGTGATCTTGACAAAGCGACCCAGGCACAGCTGAATCGCGGCGCACGATTGGTGGAAACCCTTAAACAGGATCAATACAAGCCACTGTCCGTGGTCAAGCAGGTGATCATTATTTACGCCGCCACGGAAGGTTACTTGGACAAAGTGGCTTTGAATAATGTCGGTCGTTACGAAAGCGACCTTATGGCGCATTTGGACGCCGACGCCGCAGACATCGTGAAAGATATTGAGTCGCGCGGTGAAATGGACGAAGACCTGAAAAACCGGGTTAATGAAATGTTGAAGAAGTTTACCGACGAATTCTTGCTGCGACAAAAAGCGGAAGCGTCGAAGTAACCGCAGGCATTAACTGAAACGAGATCAGTATGGCAGGCTTACGCGACATAAAACGGCGCATTGTAAGCGTCAAGAGCACCCAAAAGATTACGCGCGCCATGAAAATGGTGGCGGCGTCGAAACTGCGTCGCTCCCAAGAGGCGATTGTGCGTGCACGCCCCTATGCGTTCGAAATGCGGCAGTTGGTGAACAGCATTGCGCTGCGGGCTGACGATGCCACGCATCCGTTGCTGCGCAAGGGCGACGGCGGCAAGATAGGGGTCGTGGTGGTCACGTCCGACCGCGGTCTGTGCGGCGGTTTCAATGCCAATGTTGTCAACGGACTGATGCGCACCATAAACGAGCGTTTTGCCGAACGCGAGCTGGACATTACGGTGGTGGGCAGAAAAGGCGTTGACCTGCTGAAGCGGCGGGCTTTAAATGTGCGCGCCACGTTCATCGGGATACACGACGGCCCGATAATGCGCGCCGCCGCCCATATCATTGATGACATCGTCGAAGACTTTAAGAATGGCGGCACGGACGAAGTCTATTGCGTCTACAACGAATTTAAATCGGCGGTGCAACAGTCGGTGACGGTGGAGCGGCTCCTGCCCTTTGCGCCGGAGAATGATCCCACGGCAAACGCAGCCGCCGCCGATGATGCCGCCGGCGCATCGGAAGAAGCGCCATTGATAGTGGATTACTGGTACGAGCCAAACCAGGAGGCGATATTGGAACGTCTGCTGGTACGGAATATTCGCATACAAATGCATCGTATACTGTTTGAGTCCGCCGCCAGTGAACATGGTGCGCGCATGACGGCAATGGACGCCGCCACGCGCAACGCGGGCGAAGTTATAAGCCGACTGACGCTCCAATACAACCGGGCGCGTCAGGACGCCATCACCAAAGAATTGATAGAAGTGGTCAGCGGCGCAGAAGCGCTCTAAACATCAAACGCGCGCTGCGCGAACAGCAAAGACACGGGCGGGCGCCATACGCGCCCCACACTGGAGGTTCACATGAACGTAGGTCATGTTACACAGGTTATCGGCCCCGTAGTAGACGTTAAATTCGACTCGGGCGAATTGCCGCCGGTATACGCCGCACTGGAAATAGACCGCGGCGACAAGGGCAAACTCATTTGTGAAGTGGCGCAGCATTTGGGCGAAAATGCGGTGCGCACAGTTGCCATGGACAGCACGGACGGCCTGATTCGCGGCATAGACGTCAAGGATACGGGCACGTTTATCACCACCCCGGTGGGCGATGCGGTGCTGGGCCGTATTTTGAACGTTATCGGCGAGCCCGTGGACGAAATGGGGCCTGTGGAATCCGAAACCCGCTGGCCTATCCATCGACCCTCGCCCCACTTCGACGAGTTGGAAACACAGACGGAAATGTTCGAGACCGGTCTGAAGGTGATTGACCTACTCGCGCCCTATTCCAAAGGCGGCAAAACCGGCCTCTTCGGTGGCGCGGGCGTGGGCAAAACCGTTTTGATCATGGAGCTCATCAACAACGTTGCGCAGCAACATGGCGGATATTCCGTGTTCTCCGGCGTAGGCGAGCGCACACGCGAAGGCAATGACCTCTGGCTTGAAATGAAGGAGTCGGGCGTACTCAACAAGACGGCGTTGGTCTATGGACAGATGACCGAGCCGCCGGGCGCCCGTGCCCGCGTTGGTCTCACCGGACTGACGGTGGCGGAATATTTCCGCGATGAGATGGGCCAGGACGTACTGTTGTTCATTGACAACATCTTCCGCTTCACGCAGGCCGGTTCCGAGGTGTCCGCGTTGCTTGGGCGCATGCCCAGCGCCGTGGGTTACCAGCCGACCCTCGCCACGGAAATGGGCGAATTGCAGGAACGCATTACGACCACCAAGAAAGGCTCCATTACCTCGGTGCAGGCGGTCTACGTCCCGGCGGACGACTTGACCGACCCCGCCCCGGCAACGACCTTCTCCCACTTGGACGCGAAAACCGTGCTTTCGCGCCAGATCGCCGAGCTCGGCATCTACCCGGCGGTCGACCCG
>SKQZ01000285.1 GCA_007118765.1 Candidatus Hydrogenedentota bacterium | reverse complement strand
CCAGCGAGATACAGAACAGCATCATGCGCCCGAAATACTGGCCCGGCGCGTCGCCGTACCGCGTCAGAAACGCCGCCGTGACGGCGTCTATCGCTCCGCGCACAAACCGCTCAAACCCGTATTTCGACTCGCCGAACTTGCGCGGGTGATGTTTCACGGGGATTTCCGTTACCTTGTAGCCCATGCTCGCGGCAAACACCGGGATCAGCCGGTGCATGTCGCTCCACAACGGCACCTGCGCCGCCACCGTGCCGCGTATCGCCTTGAATCCCGTGTTCACATCGTGCAGCGGCAGTTTGAAGGTGTGGGCGATCCACTTATTGAAAAGACGGGACGGCATCGTCTTGTGCCACGGATCATGCCGCCGCTGTTTCCAGCCGCACACCACGTCGTAGCCTTCTTCCAGTTTGGCGAGCATGCTCGGGATTTCCGCCGGATCGTCCTGCAAATCCGCGTCCATCGTGATGATGATATCGCCCCGTGCCATGGCGAAACCCAGCGACAGCGCCAGCGTTTTGCCGAAGTTGCGCCGCAACCGAACGATTTCAACCAGCGGCGATTCGGCGCGCAGCTTTTTCAACACCTCCCACGACTCGTCGGTGCTGCCGTCGTCAATATACAAAATGCCATAGGGATGTTCGCCCACGTGCTCGCGAATGCCCTTGGTCAACGCCTCCAACGTCGGCGCTTCATTATAAACCGGAATCACAAAAGTAATCATGCCCTGCGTTACTTCCTATTGAATGCGGCCGTTCTGTTCCGACTCCCACATGTCGCAGTTATCGCCCATCGCGACCTTCAGCGGGAAACTATACTCGTTTAACTGTGCAATGGCGGCGGGGCCAATGTCCAGCGTTGCCGCCTCCAGATTTGCGCGCAGTTGTTCCACCTTCCGTGCGCCCACGATTACCGAGGTCACGCCGGGCTGCGCAATCAGCCAACTCAGACACAGCGTCGGCATCGCAATGCCCACCGCGTCCGAAAAATCAAACAAATCCGCCACCGTGTCCATCACCACCTCCTCGTGGCCCGCCAGCCCGTGACGCGTACCTTCCCGGTCCCCGGAAAAATGCCGTGTGCGGCGGCGCGGCACGGGAATCTCGTCTATGCTCATGTAACGCCCGCTCAACAGCCCCTGCATCAGCGGCATATACACCAGCACGCCCAACCCATGCCGACGGCACGCCGGTATCATCGCATATTCAGGCGCACGAAACAGCAGGTTGTATCCCAGCTGATTCGATACGGCCGACCCGGTTTCCATCCACGCATTCAAATCGTTCGGACCAAAGTTGGACACGCCTATCGCCCGGATTTTGCCTTCGCTCTTCAACGTGTCCAGCGCCGCATACACGTCCTCATACTGCGCCCGGTCAAAAGGCCAGTGCACCTGATACAAATCAATCCATGTCGTGCCGAGCCGTTCCAGACTCGCCTCACACGCCGTGCGCACTCCTTCCGGCGTACAATGTTGCGTGGAAATCTTGCTGGCAATATACACCTGGTCTCGTTTGTCCTTCAGTGCCGCGCCGAGCGCCCGTTCCGATTCGCCGTCGCCGTAAAGTTCCGCCGTGTCGAACAGGTTCACGCCTTCATCTATCGCCGCGCTCACGGTGTTGTTCACATCCGCATCCGCATCGTCGCCCCAGAACGCCGTATCGCCAAGCTGCCATGCGCCAAAGGCAAGCACGGACACCTCAAAATCGCTCGCACCCAATTTTCGATAGATCATGGACTATCCCTTTTTGTTGATGAAGCCTCGTTTACGGCATTGTATGCAATTGTTCCCGGTTCACACAACTTTCACCGTCGTTCCAACGGGTTTTCGTGTGTCATCGCACGGAGCACGCCCTCGCGCACCGGCAAACCGTCCGCCGTTTCCAGCGCCGCAGCGCGCAGCTTCCCCACGGCCCGCCGCAGCCCGCGCGACACCGTGGAATGATGTATCCGTCGCCGCCGCGCCACTTGTCGCACGGTCAGGGCCTCAAAGTAATACAGCTCCACCAGCCGCCGTTCGCTCCGCGTCAACCGCCGCGCCATCATCATGCGCACCCACCGCAACAGGCGCGCCTGTTCCGCAGCCGCCGCCTCCTCGCACACACGTTCCGCCGCCGACACATGCCACAAGCCCCGCTCGGGCGGCAGCGCCGCCAATATTTCCGGGGCCACCTGCACCTCCGGACGCCATTCCCGGGTGCGTTGCAATCGCCGTGTTCTTCTCATGTTGTTGCTCCCTTCGTTCGCACATCAACCGCGCCCCATGCGCCGTTGTCCATGCGTCATCCCACCCTACCGCACCGGGTACGCAAAAAACGTTTGCAATTCCTTTGATTTTTCTTTGATCTGCGGCAATGCCCGATACCGCCCATGGGACGCGACTTGGGAAGGGGAGAGGGGGGAGGCGGCAGACCGGTCACATAAATACGGTATAATAAAGTATGTGATTCTGTTGGCAATTTCGGGTATACTGTTGACAGAAACCTGTAAAATACGCAGATGAGTCTATCAATGCTCATGGTGGAACGTTTCGTGTCCCCACGGATGCTGTGAATGAGGAAACACGGATAAAGATTCGTATCATGCAAAGACACAACCTGGCAGAGCGGCTTATGTACATGAATTCTATTTTTCCCGGCGGCACGGCACATCACAAACAACGCGGCGCAGCGCTTATTCTGGCTTTGTCCGTACTGTTGGTGTTGTTGTCCATCGCCATCACCTTCGCGCTAATCGTTCGCTACGAAAGCGAAATGTCACAGCAGACCTATCAGGCCGCGCGCGCCGAGAACCTGCTCGACGGCGTGTTCGCCAGGGCCATGTACCGGCTCAACCGCGACCTGGAAACCTATCCCGACGCCCTCTCCCTCGACCACGGCTGGCGCAGCTGGTTTAGCGGCGCGGCTTTTGTGGGCAAAAACTGGACCCGGGAACAACGGGGCGAAAAATCAGGCGTCGGGCTTTATTGGGAGCAGCAGGGGCTGGTCAGCATCAACCTTCATCCCGTGGAGGCCGTGCTGGGCGGCACCGTCTATGCCCGTTTCCTTGAAGATAACCATATCGAACCGCTTTTCAGAGGTCCGCGCACCGAACCCTGGCTTCATGTGCCCCGCTATCAGGGTGATGCCATCCTCCTCTATGCCGAACCCTATGAAGTCCATCTGGTAACCGACCCCACCACACTGACACCGGTTGGTGACCCGGCGCAACATGGTGAAACCGTCGTAGGGACCCTTAATAGCGCCCTGCAAAGCGCAGGCCGGCCGGAGTATTTCCAATACTTCACCCGTGTTGACGCAAAGAACCCGGATATGTATCCCTTTGTCACGGCCGATTTTTATGATGAACCCGATGCGGGACCTGGACCCGGCGGCTATCCCGCCGAACAAGTGGCCATGTGGACCGATGTGGACACCACCGGCGACGGCCATCGCGACGCGCTCTGGATACCCGTCGCCCGCGACATTGACCATTATGTTGACGGCATTGACAACACCCTGGACGGCGTGGTTGAACCCCAACGCGACGGACGGCCCCTGTTCCAGCCCGCGCCTTTCGTCTATCATGGCTGGGGCCTGCCCGACCCGGAGGAAAACGAGTGGCCGAATCCCAACGACCCAGATGATCCATTATCCTTTGAGGAGGGGCTGCTGAACGGCCCGATGTGGTTGACTGTCCCGCTGCCCGGCATGGTCATGCAGGTGGACCTCAACAGCGACGGCATCTTTGACGAACGGGACTATTTCTGCGCCGATCCCAACGACCCCGCCACCTGTGGCCCGGTCTTTGTGCGGCTGCCCGATGTCATCACCGTACAAACGGCGGTCGGGGCGATGCAGCTTGACAGCAGCCATGTGGACGGACTGGACAATAACTACGACCTGATGGTGAACAACTATCGCGCCTACGCCTATATCGGCCCCCACGACCCCGTCCCGGCCAGCGAACCCCTTTATCGCCGCCAACAGATCCCCTATTCGCGGGCCGCCCAATTGGGTGTGGTGTCGAACTTTTACGACAGGTGGCGTCCCTTTGATCTGCTGATTCCGGAAGATCCGCCCAATGCAATGCCGTGGTTGGAAGAGGATCGCAACGACGCCACCTTCCGCGCCGCCCATGACCGCGCCTATCACGATATCAACGTGGACGCCGTGCTGGGCGGCCCGGGCAACCTCACCTTTTTTGCGGTGG
>SKQZ01000357.1 GCA_007118765.1 Candidatus Hydrogenedentota bacterium | reverse complement strand
GTGCTTTGCGCAGGCCGCCGGCTGACAGCGTGTTAGTACACGTCGAAGTCGGCGGGCAAGCAAAGTGCCTGATATGGTGTAAGATTCGCAGGCGCAACAGAAATCTTGTGAAATATGCGGGGTAGGGGCGTTACGGTATGGAAGGGCAGAACAATGCAGGCATTATCCGGTAGATTTGGTTTTCTTGGTTACGGCAACATGGGCGGCGCCATTGCCGCGGGGTTGTTGGCACAAGAAGCGCTGCGTTCCGAACGACTGTACGTGTACGACCCTGATCCGACCAAGATGGCGACGGCACACGGCCAGGGGGTGCAATGCGCGGATACGCCGCAGGCACTTGTAGCCGCTTGCGACACCCTTGTGCTGGCGGTAAAGCCTCAAGCACTGAAGGAAGCGCTTGCCCCGCTGGGCGACCTGAATACGTCGGAACTCCGGGTGATTTCCATCATGGCGGGCATCTCCATCGCCACCTTGCAGGCCCATTTCGGCGAGCAGGCCCGCATCATACGGGTCATGCCCAATACGCCCGCGCTTGTTAATGCGGGCGCGTCGGCAATCGCATGCAGCGACACCTGTTCCGATGCGGATCGAGCGGATGCACAGGCCATCTTTGAAGCCGTGGGCATGGCGGAAATTGTTCCGGAATCTCACATGGACGGGGTCACCGCATTGAGCGGTTGCGGCCCTGCCTATTTCTTCTATCTTACCGAATGTCTGATTGCGGCCGCAGTTGCCGAGGGCTTGCCGGAGGACACGGCGCAACGGCTGGCAGGCCAGACGTTGTTGGGCGCGGGCCGTCTACTTGTATCCGCCGACGCGCCGCCAAGCGTTTTAAGAGAGCAGGTAACATCAAAAGGCGGCGCAACATTTGCCGCGCTGGAGTCTTTGCGCGCTGCTGATTTTGCTGCGACGGTGCAGGCCGCCTACAAGGCTGCCGCCAACCGCTCCAAGGAGTTGGGCGGATAAACGGGAAGCAAGACCGTTGCGCGTCGGTTTACCGCCAACAGGACACAAGGAATTGCACTATGAGAACGGATCGCGTTGTTTCCGAGGTGCTGGGCGAAGAACATGCATTGACTCCGAGCGACCTCTATAATGCCGAACTCAAGACCAACCTGTTTGGCGGTTACTCCAAGAATCAAGTGGATGCGCTGCTTGAACGGGCCGCGGATGTGCTTGAAACGCTTATCACGCGCAACCGCGAACTGAAGCAGCAAAACGAACAGCAAAAAGAGGCCATTGAAACCTTTCGCGACATGGAGGATTCCCTGCGGAGTGCGTTGGTAAGCAGTCAAAAAATGAGCGAGAATATCATTGCATCGGCGCGTTTTCAGGCGGATGCGATGGTGGAGGAGGCGAAGCTTGCCCGTGCCCAGGCTGTGTTCAAAATGGAGCAACTGCCCGATGCGCTGCGTGCTGAGATGCGGCGGCTGATGGAACAACGGGATCGGCTGCGCGAGGACATTGCAAACATCCTGAAAACGCACGAAATGTTGCTGGGCGAAATCCCCAAGGCCGAGCACACGGACAAGCCGCAGGTGCGTCATGAGGAACGGAGTCACTTCGTTTCGCTTCACGAAGACGAGGAAGAAAAGGCGGCGGAACATGACGCAGACGAATCCGATGATGTCCTCGCCAAGTCAGAAGAGGAGACGGCCGACACCGAAAACACGGAGACCATACCGAAGGATTCCAATGAATATGCAGCAGAACAATAGGTGGTTTTGGGTTGTGACGATTGCCTTGCTCGGTGCGCTCCACGTGCCGGGTACGGCTGATGAGGACATTGAGTCGTTTTTCCAGTCCTTCCGGGAGAAACGGGATCAAGTCGGCGCTTTACAGGCAGACTTCGTGCAGCGCACGTTTTTGCCGGACGAAGTGCTGACCACCGAAGGTGTGTTGTATTACTCCCGGCCCCGACGCATTATGTTTGCCACGGAAGAACCCGAACGCGTCATCCTTGTGGATGGGCGTCGCGGCTATGAATACGATGCGGAAATACGGCAAATCACCATCTTTGATATTGAAGACCACCCCAGGGCAAACATCTTCTTTCTCGGGTTTGACGATGATACCGAAGCCTTGCGGGAGGCCTATGACGTGCAATTAATGATTACCCACGATGCACGCGGCCGTTACGGCATCAAAATCGAGCCGCGCCATGATACGGACGATGCCGTATATTTTATGGAAGTGAACTTGTTTTTGCGTGACGAAGATTTCTTGCCCTATCGCATTCACATTGTCAATGACGAAGAGTCGCAGGTCTACATTGATATTGAAGACATCGTGCCAAGTGAAACGCCTGACCTTGACAAGGCGCGCGTGTTCGTGCCGCCAAATGTAAAGGTAATCGAAAATGACGCGGTTGTGGACACGGTGACAGGCGAGGGGCGCTATTTTCCTGCAAAAGACTCCGACCACCGGTTGACCGAACAGGAACTGCCGGAGCCGAACAATCCGTGACGGGAAAACTGTGATGGGCGTCGGTTGCATAACATCCCGCAAGGCACTATACTGTTCAGTATGCCATGAGCACCGCGAGGCTGAGACGGTGTGAGCTGTGCAGACGCAACCCCCGTTAAGACGGAAGATGAAACACGCGGGTCAGGAGAGGGGGCCGGGCATACAACGGAGCATTCTATGAACAGTCGGGCAACACGACGATATGCGGGCATTATGTTGGTGTTGGCGTTGCTTTTGGGCAATGCCGTCACGGTCGCCAGTGCCCCCTCCTTAACCGACATGACGCTGCGGTTGTATGCCGAACAGCAAAAGCAATATGACGAGGGCGAAGGCGAGACAAACGGGGAGCAGAATGAAAACGGCGCCGAGGAAGGCGAGGCCATTACGTTGCGGGATTATGCATCCATTGGCAGTGTGATTCTGTTGGCTTTCGGCATCTTATGGCTGGCGGAAGAGCCGCCCAGCCCGTGTATGGTCGCCACGGCGGCCTATGGCACACCCCTCTCCGCCGAGCTGACACTGCTCCGCATGTTTCGCGACCAGGTATTATTGGCATCGGCATTTGGCACGGCCTTTGTGGATGTTTATTACCGCGTCGGCCCGGCATCCGCCATGTTTATCCATTCTCATGACTGGGCTGCAACCGGTGTCCGTATTGCGTTGCGTCCCATTCTGGCGGTGGCGGCACTTAGCTTGCTTTTAGTGCACTCGGGCTTGCTGACATTGTTTATTCCCGCGTTGTTGTTAGCCGCGTCTTTTGTGGTATATTGGACACGACGTTCATATGCCGTGCGTAGGGCGGGTCGCGGAAGTCCTTTGGATTCCGTTGTCGCGTCGCGGCATAAGACTATGTAACCGGCAAGTTTGACAAGCGGTACAAGTTGTGATGGGTACCGGATAGGGCAAGGAGTATCGTACTTATGGCGTTGGATTTTGATGGCCTGTTGTTAATGGCAGTGGAACAAAAGGCCTCCGATATTCATTTGAAAGTGGGGTGTTCACCGTTGCTGCGTTTGGACGGGCGTCTGAAATGGCTAGAGGAATTGGATGTTGTCACGGGCGGTGACATTTTCTCCGTGATTGACATGTTGGCGGATGAACAGGGACGCATTGATTTCCAGAAGACAATGGAAATGGACTGTTCGTACATGTTGAAGGACGTGTCCCGTTTTCGTGTGAATGTGTCCATGGATGATGGCAAGCCGCGTATTGTCATGCGCACCGTGCCGCTCGTGTCGCCACAGATCGAGGAATTGAATCTGCCCCCCATTCTGGCGCGCATGTGCAGCCTGCGCAACGGGCTTGTATTGTTTACGGGGCCCACCGGCAGCGGTAAATCCACGTCGCTTGCCGCCATGATCGACCGCATCAATTCCACGCGGACGGACCATATTGTGACGGTGGAGGACCCGCTGGAGTTTATGCACGGCAACAAGAAGGGCATTGTTACCCAGCGAGAAGTGGGACAGGACACGTTGTCCTTTGCCAACGCATTGCGCGCCGCGCTGCGTCAGGATCCGGATGTTATTCTTATCGGCGAGATGCGCGACGCAGAGACCGTACGCATTGCCTTGTCTGCCTCTGAGACGGGCCATCTGGTGCTCTCCACGTTGCACACGGTGGATGCGGTGGAAACGCTGCACCGTATTCTGGAGTTCTTTGAATCGGAGCAGCAGACGCAGATTCGCAATCAATTGGCCAGCGTATTGCGGTGTGTTTGTTCACAGCGGATTCTGCC
>SKQZ01000308.1 GCA_007118765.1 Candidatus Hydrogenedentota bacterium | reverse complement strand
AGATGAGGAGGCGGACCATGCGCCGCCGGCGACCGTGGCCGATGATGCGACCGCCGAGGAGCCGCCGTCGGAACTGCCGCAAGCAACAGAAGACGAAGAGGTGACCGTGTCTGAGCAGGCAAGTGAACCGCCTGCCGATTCGTATGCAGACGACGCGGTGGCAGCACCGGAAACAGCTGCGGAAGATGCGGCTGTCGCCACAGACGTTATGGACGAGGAAGACATTGAATTGCCGCCGCTGGTAGACCGCGATGTGGCGTTGCCGCCTGCGCCACAAATTGATGAGGAAGGCGAGATTACTGTCGGCGACACGGTGGAACAGGCAGAAGAAGCAACCGATGACACCGCTTCCGATGCCGCGGTAAAACGGCCGTCATGGCTTCGTGACGATATTCCGGAGCCCGTGCCCGAGGAATTGAAGGGCGACCCCCCGGACCCGGAGGTTGAACTGGATGACGACGCGCCGGAAGTAGAATAGCAGCGTCTTTCCACTTTATTGCAGCGCCCTGCCTTTATCTTACACGCGCAGGGCAAACCACGCTGGAAGTGTACCCGTACTTATGTTGGCAAAACGAATTATACCCTGTTTGGACGTGGCCGATGGCCGCGTGGTAAAGGGCGTGCAATTTTTGGGTCTGCGTGACGCGGGCGATCCGGTGGAAATCGCCCGCCGCTACGACGAAGAAAAAGCGGACGAGATCGTTTTTCTCGACATCCGCGCCTCAACAGACAACCGGGAAACCATGACGGAAGTGGTGCGCGCCACTGCCGAGCAGGTATTCATGCCCTTGTGCGTTGGCGGCGGCATCCGCAGCATGGATGACGTGCGCCGCATGTTAAACGCCGGAGCAGACAAGGTATCCATCAATACGC
The DNA here is from genome assembly GCA_007118765.1 of Candidatus Hydrogenedentota bacterium. Lineage (GTDB taxonomy): Bacteria > Hydrogenedentota > Hydrogenedentia > Hydrogenedentales > CAITNO01 > SLFT01. The sequence continues at coordinate 3,331 of SKQZ01000308.1, read as the reverse complement.
CCGCCATTGAGAACCCGGAATTTGTGGAACGTGCGTCTGACCGGTTTGGCGCGCAATGTATTGTGGTGGCCATTGATGCCATGAAATACAAGCCCGGCGAGGGCGACGGCTACTACGTGAAGAGCCATGGCGGGCGCGACGGCGGCAGGGTCACGCCGCTGGAGCCGGTGGCGTGGGCGCGGGAGGTGGAACGGCGCGGCGCTGGTGAAATCCTGTTGACCGCCATGGACCGCGACGGCGGCAAGGACGGCTACGACATCGAGTTGACACGAGCCGTGGCCGATGCCGTCAGCATCCCGGTCATTGCCAGCGGCGGCGCGGGAACCCTTGATCATCTGCGGGCCGCACTACAGGAAGGCGGCGCAGACGCCGCCTTGGCCGCTTCCATCTTTCATTATCAGGAATACACCATTAGCGAGGCACGTGCTTATCTTGCAAAACACGGGGTGCCTGTGCGATCCTAATGCACCCGCTGCCCCTTTGTGAGTGGTACAGGCGGTTACTGCGGGAACAGCGGGTAACCACGGGAAATTCGACATGATCATACAAGGACTCGAACAACACGCCCATTGGTGGCGACGATGGCAACGCCATGTTTCTTACGGACAGGCATAGTCCCAACTGTTTTTGTTGTTCCATGTTTTTATTAACGAGGAGTCCTGAATATGTTTTTTCCTTCTCTTGATGATTTTCGATCTCTGGCCCGCGACAATGCGGTGATTCCCGTATACAAAGAGATTCTCGCCGACCTTGAAACCCCCGTTACCGCGTACCTGAAACTATCGCGCAATGCCCCCTATGCCTTCTTGCTTGAAAGCGTGGAAAAAGCGGATACCATCGGTCAATACTCGTTCATTGGCGCCAATCCGTCGGTGGTATTCCGTTCAAAAGGCAATAGCGGCGTAATTGTTGAAGACGGTCGGGAGAAGCCTTTTACCTCCGACAGTCCCCTGGACATGCTGCGCGATTTTATGCGCCAATACACGCCGGTGCCCGTGCCGGGATTGCCCGCCTTTCACGGCGGCGCGGTGGGGTATGTGTCCTACGATGAAGTACGTCATTTTGAGCAGTTGCCGGACGACAACCCCGACACACTCAATCTCCCCGACTTGTACTTTATGGTTACGGATACGATTCTCATTTTTGATCACGTCAACAACAAGATCAAAATCGTGTCCAATGCCCATGTGACAGACCATCCGGATGCGGTGTATAACGAGGCCTTGCGCAAGATTCAAGAAATTGAGCAGCAACTGCGTGGGCCGCTGGTGGTGGCCACGGAACGTCTCCACAGTGCGCCGGAAGAACCGCGCATCACCTCCAACTTCAGCAAAGAAGACTTCTGCAACGCCGTGCGCAAAGCACGGGAGTATATCTGCTCCGGCGATATTTTCCAGGTGGTCCTTTCGCAACGATTCAAACGACCGACCGGTATCGGGCCGGTAAACCTGTACCGCGCACTGCGATGCATCAACCCATCGCCTTATATGCTGCTGCTGCAATTCCCGGACTTCGCACTGGTGGGTTCGAGCCCGGAAGTCATGACCCAGGTAAAAGACGACACCTGCATGGTGCGTCCCATTGCGGGTACGCGCAAGCGGGGCGACACGCCGGAAGAAGATGCCGCGCTCGAAACCGAATTGCTCGCGGATACCAAGGAGGTCGCCGAACATATCATGCTGGTGGACCTGGGCCGCAACGACATCGGACGGGTAAGCATTCCCGGCACCGTCGCGCCGGTGCAACATAAACTGATGGTTATCGAACGGTACTCCCATGTCATGCACATTGTCAGCGAAGTGGCAGGCAAAATGAAACCGGAACACTCCGCCTACGACGCCCTTGCCGCCACCTTCCCCATGGGCACGGTGAGCGGCGCACCCAAGATACGGGCCATGGAAATCATTGACGAACTTGAACCCGAACGGCGCGGCCCTTATGCGGGCGGTTGCGGCTATATTTCCTATTCGGGCGACATGGACACCTGTATCCTGATACGCACCATGATCGTCAAAGATGGACACGCTTATGTGCAGGCGGGGGCGGGCATCGTTTACGACAGCGACCCCGACCGGGAATATGAAGAAACGGTAAACAAGGCAAAGGCGCTGATGAAGGCGGTGGAATTTGCCGAAAAAGGGCTGGAATCATGATGGTAATTATAGACAACTACGATTCGTTCACCTATAATCTGGTGCAGTATTTCGGCGAGTTTGAACAGGACATACAGGTGTTTCGCAATGACAAAACCACGGTGGAAGCGTTGGAAGCGCTGGCGCCTGATCGCATTGTCATTTCGCCCGGCCCCTGCACGCCCGCCGAAGCAGGCATTTCCATGGACGTGATTCGCACGCTGGGCCCGACGCGACCGTTGCTGGGCGTGTGTCTCGGGCATCAGAGCATTGGCGCGGTATACGGCGGCGACGTGGTTCGTGCCGACACCATCATGCACGGCAAGGTCAGTGAGATTGCCCACAACGGCAACCCGCTGTTCCAAGACGTGCCGTCTCCCTTCACCGCGACACGCTACCACTCCCTCGTTATCAAGCCGGACACCTGTCCCGACTGCCTCGAAATCACTGCGCAAACAAGTGACAACGTTATCATGGGCGTTGCCCACAAAGAGTATCCCATCTGGGGCGTTCAGTTTCACCCTGAGAGTATTCTGACAACCCACGGAAAGACCATCATTAGAAATTTCCTCCGGGTCTAGTCCGCATATTTCACAAGATTTCTGTCGGCCATGTCTTCCCGGGGAGGACGGCGTCGGGGACAGCAATCAGGCACAGTGTGTGAAACGCTTTCCCCTGTAATGATTTTGAAAAGGTGTTTATGGTTTTTGGTCACTAGTGTCCGGTTAAAAGTTGAATAATTCCAGTTGTTTACGGTCGTCCTTGCTATTTTCGTTGTAGCCACATCGCGAAAACACCTGTAAAATGGGGGTTTTCTCGAAAAGACTGACGCTCAAAACCTGTAGAATTGTGTATAGGCTTTGTTCGAGTCCAAGGCGTTTTTTGATGATGGCGATTAGTACATAACTGCAAACTGCTATCCATATTTGTGTTTTGACTGCATTCTCGGAAGTGCCAAAAAAGGCTTTGATGCGCAGGTGTTGTTTTATCCACTTGAAAAACAATTCCACTTGCCAGCGTGCCTTGTACAGACGTGCGATGGTAAGAGCAGGCAACATGAAATTGTTCGTAAGAAAGCAATACTTTTTGCCTGTATCCAAATCGCGATAGACAATGCGGCGCATGGTTATGGGATAATCCTGTCGGCTGTGAAGACCTGTCAACTCTACATCTTGATCGGACATAAGCCCGGTCGTTTT
>SKQZ01000094.1 GCA_007118765.1 Candidatus Hydrogenedentota bacterium | reverse complement strand
TGTATTGGAAATGTGTTTGAACAGGTGTGTGATTTCTCCGCATTGGAGCAGGCGGCATCCGAAGTTGTTTTTGGTGCGTTCCACCATTTGCTCGTCCCCACATTCCCCATTTGAACATGCACGCTCTGTTGAACTTCCGCTTCCCCATAGTGTCCTCGCGTCAACTGCAAATACACTGGCGTCACAGCGGGTGCAACGTCAAACATTGCGAACGATTGGGTTCTCAAATCGGGAATTTGTGCGCCAGCCTGAAAGATAGGTACGCCTTGAAAATAATCGTCTTTGCGGCGGGGAATTACCTCGGCATTCTCGTGGCTTATTTCATGCGACTCTTGCTCGCTTAATCGAACAGAAAGAAAAGGAATTGTGATGGACACCATGCGCATCCCCGAAACCGGAAACGACCGTGCCGCCATTTTGGAGACAATGAAGCAATACAGTCAGGAGGATGCCGACTGGCGCGGCGGTCGCACATGGAGTCTGGTGTACAGTCTGGGCGAGGAGCATACGCAATTTCTAAAAGAAGCGCACGGCATGTTCTTTTCCGAGAACGCGTTGAACCCGCTGGCGTTCAAGAGCCTGAAGCGTTTCGAGTCGGAGGTGGTGCGGATGGCTGCCGACATGCTGCACGGCGACAACAAGGTGGTGGGCGTCATGACATCGGGTGGCACGGAAAGCTGTTTGCTTGCCGTGAAAACCTATCGCGACCGCGCCCGTGCGAAACGGCCCTGGTTGCGCAGTCCCGAAATGATTGTGCCCGAAAGCATTCACGTGGCCTTTGAAAAAGGCGCTCAGTATTTTGGCGTCAAGCCGGTCCATGTGCCGGTGGACGCCGATTGCCGCGTAAGCTCCGACGAAGTGCGAAAGCGCATCAACCGCAATACGGTGCTCATTGTGGGGTCGGCGCCCAGTTATCCCTTCGGCGTGATTGATCCCATTGAGGAATTGGGCGCTGTTGCAGAACAAGCGAAGGTGCCGCTTCATGTGGACGGGTGCCTCGGCGGTTTTATGCTGCCCTTTGTTGAGCGGCTGGGTCATCCCGTGCCCGCCTTCGACTTTCGCGTGCCCGGCGTCACATCCATGACCGCCGATGTCCACAAATACGGATACAGCGCCAAGGGCGCGTCCGTTATCCTTTATCGCAACATGGACTACTTGAAGCATCAGTTCTTTGCATATACCGAATGGCCGGGCGGCATCTTTATCTCGCCTGCGTTGCTTGGTACGCGTTCGGGCGGGCCCATTGCGGCGGCATGGGCGGCCATACAGGCGCTGGGCGTGGACGGGTACAGCGAACAGGCGCGGGTGGTGATGGAGGCCACCAAACGGTTGACGGAAGGCATTGCCGCCATTGACGGCTTGACAATACTGGGTGCGCCCCAGATGAGTGTTTTTGCCTATGCCTCGGAAGACCCGGCGCTTAACATCTATGTGGTGGGCGACCTTATGGAAAAGCGGGGCTGGCATGTGGATCGGCTCCAGAAACCGGAGGCGCTTCATGCGATGGTCACGCCGGGACATTTGGAAACGGCGGACGCATTCCTTGCGGATCTGCGCGATGCGGTCGCCGAAGCCCGCGCCCACCCGGAACTGGCTGAAAAAGGCAATGCGGCGATGTACGGCATTATGGCGGACTTGCCCTTGCGCGGGATGATCAAGAAAAATGTATTGAAGATTATGGAGCAGATGTACGGGCCCGACGGCGTCATGCCGGATTTCGATCCGGCTGCGCCGGATACGGACGATGCCGCCGCGCCGCCGCCGAAACAGGACGTGTCCATTAAACTCGCGGGGCTGCTTGTCAAGATCAAACGCTGGTTGTCGTCCCGGTAGCCCGACGTGCTGCATGGAGGCCGGAAGAAAGGGAAACCGCGTTTTATTCCGGCGTCGCAGCGTGGTTTTTCGGCTTGTACATCCCCGCGTTTATTTGACACCTTTTGGGGGTATGTGGTACGCTTTCACGTCTAAGGTTTTCTGGTTAGGGAATAATGTTTTGCCCGCGCTAGACGGGAAGTTAGCGGTGTCCTGTGACTCGCAATCCGCTTTAGCGAGGTCGAATTCCCGCCGGAGGGCATGCTGTCCTTTAGTCAGGTTCGGGGCACGCGGTGTTGACGGCTGGGTCCTACTCAACGGGATGCCGGCGAACCCGGTCAGGTCCGAGAGGAAGCAGCCGCAGTCGGGTTTTCCCGTGTGCTGTAGGGCTGCCTGGCCTGAGCTGGCGACCACCGAGGCCGTTCTGGACAGTTGTTCGATGGCGGGTGCGCGGGCTTTTTTTTATTTGTTTGCTCTGCGACTCTTGGCCTGCCTTGTGCGGCGCATAGGCATGCGTTGGCGTCAGGCGGGCCGGCAACCGCGTCCGAGGGTATTCCATGGCAGCCGAAAGATACAAGGCCATCGCGCGCAAGTGGCGACCTGAAACATTCAGCGAGGTGATCGGCCAAGAACACATCACCCGCACCCTGACCAACGCCATCGCGTCAGGCCGTATCCACCATGCGTTTCTGTTTATCGGATCGCGGGGCATAGGCAAAACCACCACCGCGCGTATCCTTGCCAAGGCGCTGAATTGCCTGAACGCCGAGAACGACATGCCCACCGTCATGCCCTGCGGCGCCTGTGACAACTGCGTTTCCATTGCCACGGGCAACAATATTGATGTGATTGAAATAGACGGCGCATCAAACAACCGGGTGGAGCATGTGCGGGAGATTCGGGAAAACATCGGCATGGTGCCCAGCAGCAGCCGCTATAAAGTGTATATCATAGACGAGGTACACCAGCTGAGTACGTCTGCCTTCAATGCCTTGTTGAAAACGCTTGAGGAGCCGCCTGCACACGCCGTCTTCGTGCTGGCCACCACTGAAGCGCACAAAATCCCCGCAACGATTATTTCCCGTTGTCAACGATATGATTTCCGTCGTGTGGCCATTACCGACCTGGTGGCGCTGCTGAAAAAGATTACGGAAGATGAAAACGTATCGGCCACGGAAGAAGCGCTTTACGCCATTGCCCGCATTGCAGAAGGCGGTGTGCGCGACTCGGAAAGCATCCTCGACGAGCTTATCACCTACTGTGAAGATGAAATCACGTTCAAGGACGTATTCGATGTGCTTGGACTGGTTGACTGGCAGGCGTTTCATGATTTGTGCGACGGCATTCTCACCGGCAATGTGGCGCGTCAACTCGAAATCATTGAAGATGTGGTGGCGGCGGGCAAGGACTTGTCTCAGTTTGCTGAAGACCTGCTGCGGTATTTCCGCAACCTGCTCGTATGTCGCACCGCCGATTCCAGCGAAGTGCTGCTGCGGCTTCCCGAGGGCGAAATCAAAGCGATGACAGAGCGGGCGGACCGCTTTCCCAAGATCAAGCTCGTCCGACTGGTGGAACAGTTTGCGGACGTTGTGAATGCTTTCGACTCACAGATAGCACAACGCACGGCACTGGAAGCGCTCCTTATTCGCATCTCGAAGGTGGATGTCGAAGTATCGCTGGATACGGTGATGGAAAAACTGCTGCTATTGGGCGCGGGCGGCATCGCCGCTGATGCCGCGGAATCTCCGGCCAAGCCGCCAAACCCTCGGTAAGCCGGCCGGTTGAGAAAGCGCCAGCGGTACCGGCATCTGACAGGCGCATCCATTTCGGCGGGCCACAACGGAACAAGCAGTGGCGTGCCCTTGTGCGCAAGGCAAGTGAAAGCAATTTGAACATGGGCATTCAGTTGGGGCGTGCAACGCCGTGCGGTCTGGATGCGGACGGGGCGCTCACGCTGGAGTTGGAGCCGGGCGCAACCAGTGCCGTATCGTTTTTTCAGGCGTCCGAAAACCGACAGATGTTGGAAACGTTTCTGCGAGACGAAACGGACAACGTCCGGTCGGTTGAGATACGACAGGCGCCACCGCCCGCTGCAACAGACAAGCCCGCCGCGCCATCACAACCACAACAAGCCCTGCGCGCAGACATCACCGAAAGCGAACAGGAGCGTTTGAAGCAGGACAAGGGCATTGCGGCGGTAATACACGAATTTAAGGGCGCCATTGTGGATGTTAAAAAATAGTCCCGGCAATGCCGCAGACGGCGTAGAACACGCGCAAGGTGTGCGGTAGCCCGGATATTTCATCAGGTTTCGTCGTGAGCCTGTGAAGATTGCGCCAGAGTAGGTGCTTTGCGCAGGCCGCCGGCTGACAGCGTGTTAGTACACGTCGAAGTCGGCGGGCAAGCAAAGTG
>SKQZ01000201.1 GCA_007118765.1 Candidatus Hydrogenedentota bacterium | reverse complement strand
CGTTGTATCGTCAGCCCTTGTTTGCGCACGTGAAAGGACACGACTACAGCGCCTGTCACTGCCCGGTTACAGAGGACTTATGCTATAAACGGAGCATGTGGTTTATGCATCAGCTGCTGCTGGCGGACAACGCGGATATGCATGATATTGTTGCAATCGCAGAAAAAATTAAGGCAAACACGGCGGAACTGCGTCCTTGAATACACGCAAAAAGAACAATAAGAAGCCCAAAAGCAAAAGCACGTCGCGTACAACGGGTGTCCACGAAAAGGCGCGCCGTACCGTTACCTGTATGCACTGTCGCTACGAATATGATGCTGCCGAGGCACGCTGCACCATCTGCGGCTATCCGTGGCCTTGGCTGCGGTGATAGTGGTGGTGTCAGTCCTTTTGAAGGGCGTTCATCACGGTATAACCGGACGATGCCCCTGTGGAAATAACACTCCTTCAGGGGGTGTTGAACAGAGAAGACAGCGCCATAGCTTACCGCATGCTTTTTTCAAGGTGCTTTTGCCGAAACCACCAGATACAATATGAGCGGCGCAGCAGGCATGCCGATACAAAGGATTTTTTTTGCATGATACATCAACGCCATTTGATTATTATTTTGGCAGGCATGGCACTTTTCCCTGCCATCACACATGCCTGTGATGTTCCGGTGTTCAGTTATGCCATGCAGCATTGGGCCGCCGATCCCTACAGAATCAGCGTTTTCCATGACAGCGATCTCACTCCCGCCGAAGAGGCATTGCTGGAACAGTTTGCCGCTGTAGCAGCGCATGAGGCGCTTGAAACAAACCTCGAACTGCATCGTATTGATGTGCGTACCGCGACGGATGAGCATTTGCTGGCCTTTCAGCGGGAATATGTGCCGGAAACATTGCCGGCGGTGGTGGTGCAGTACCCCGTATCGTCCGGCATTCAGCGGCCCCTGTATGTGGGGCCATTAACGGAAACGCTATTGGGCGAACTGGCGGATTCGCCGGTGCGCAAAGAGATAATTGACAAACTGGTGGGGGGCAGTGTCGCGGTTTGGGTATTGTTGGAAAGCGGAAATCGCCGTGACGACAACGCCGCCGCCAAAGTACTCGAAACAGAATTGCAACGGATGGAGCAGGTGCTCCAATTACCGGAGGTGTCGGTGTGGGCCTGGTCGGATACGCTTTATCAAGCTGTTGAAGAGGGCATGGGCATCCGCTTTCCCCTGATACGCTTGTCACGGGATGCGCCGGAAGAGCGTCTGCTCGTTAAAATGCTGTTGAACAGTGAGCCCGACCTGCCGGAAATAGAGGATGCGCCGATGGTATTTCCCATCTACGGTCGCGGACTGGCATTGTATGCCCTGGTCGGCAAGGGCATTAACGAATGGACCATTGCCGATGCCTGCGAGTTTGTCGTCGGCCCGTGCTCATGTCAGATAAAAGCGTCCAACCCGGGAACCGACCTGTTGCTAAGCGCCAACTGGTCGCAGCATATTGGCGAATCGCGTCATGATCAGGTGGCGCCCCTGGCAGGGTTCGCGGATTTCTTCGAACGCGGCGAAGCGGCAGCGGCCCAATTGGCGGACGATCCGGACGAGGACGCGCTCGTAGCGGAAATACTGGCTGCCGGACAAACAGAGACGGAAACAGCGTCAGAGGCAGGCGAGATGTCTTATGCCTCGTGGATTATAAGCGGCGGCGCAATCGTACTGATTGTACTGGGCTTGTTCTTTTATGTTTCTTACAAACAGGCACTCGGAAAGGAATAGATGTTGTATGCAGTTATGGCGTTTGGTTATTAAAGAGTTGTGGCACCGCAAACTGAACTTCGCTTCGGGACTGCTTTCCGTGGCAATAGCCGTCGGGTGCGTTGCGGGTGCGTTGGCCTTGCTTGCCGCTCATGACGAACGCACGGAAGCGGTGATCATGCAGAAGGAAATTGAAACCCGCGAGGCCATGCGGCGGATGGAAGACGACTACCGGCGCATCATGCGTGACATGGGCTATAACGTGCTGATTGTCCATGAAGACCAGGATGTGACCGCCATGCAGCGGGAGGGTGTGCCCAATACGTTCTTGCCGGATGATTACGCTGACCGTCTGGCACAAGGCGGCATTAGGACCCTCAATCATTTGCTTCCCGTGCTGCAACTGCAGACCGTGTGGGAAGAAAAGGAGATGGAAATCATCGTGGCGGGTGTACGCGGTCAGGTGCCCATTGAACACCGGCGACGTGCGCGCGCGGAAGCGGGAGGCGGTGTAGGCCCGGACGGCACGCCCATTATGGAGCCGGTGCCGCGGGGAACGGTGAATGTGGGCCATGCGCTGGCAGAACGTTTCGATATTGCCGAGGGCGACGAGTTGCCTATAAACGGCGCAACGCTGACGGTCAACGAAGTGGCGCCCCGACGGGGTGCGCAGGAGGACATCACCCTCTGGACGCATTTGGACCATGTACAGGAGTGGTTCGAGCGGGAGGGCCAGATCAACGGGATATTTGCACTCGAATGCGTATGCGAAGCGGATTCCCTGGGTCAGGTTATCGCCGATGTACACCGTATTCTGCCCGACACCCAGGTATTCGAGTTCAGCACCATTGTCCGGGGCCGTGCATTGGCCCGGGCACGTGCAGCGGAAGCCCATCGCGAAGCGATAGAGGCGGAGCGTGAAAACCGGGCGGCATTGCGGCAGGAGCGTGAACAAACCGCCATGGTATTGGTGCCGCTGGCGGTGGTGGGCGCCGCCGTGTGGGTGTTCCTGCTTACCGTTGCCAATGTGCGTGAACGTCGCTACGAAATTGGCATTCTTCGCGCCGTGGGTTTCAGTGCGCCCAGAATTATCGGGCTTTTCCAATTGCGCGTCATTATCATGGCGGTGCTGGGTGCGCTGGCAGGATACATCGCCGGCGTACTGGTGGGAGCGTCACTGGGTGGCGCGGCCCTGTCGGGCACAGTAATCAGCACCACATTAAGCCCGTTGATGCTTGCAATGGCGGTGTTGGGCGCAACGGTGTTGGCCTGTGTGGCCGCGTGGATGCCCGCATTGCAGGCGGCAGGCCAGGATCCTGCGGAAATTCTCAAGGAAATGACGTAATGAACATACTCTCCATTGAAAATGTAACCAAAACATTTGGCAAAGGTGACGACGCTGTCACTGCACTGAAAGATGTGTCACTACAGTTGGAACCCGGCGCGTTTACGGCGATTCAGGGTCCCAGCGGCTGTGGCAAAACCACGCTGCTGCTGACAGCAGGCGGACTGTTGCGGCCGGATAGCGGCACGGTGATGGTGCTGGAGCAATCCCTCTATGCACTGTCCATAGAACAACGCGCCGCCTACCGCGCCGCAAACATCGGGTTCGTTTTTCAGCAGTTTCATCTCATCCCCTACCTGACGGTGCTGGAAAACGTTATTGCGCCCCTGCTCAAGGACAACCATAAAGCGGGCCGCATCTACGCCGAAGAAATGTTGGCCCGGTTCAACTTGGCAACCCACGCCAACAAACTGCCCGCAACGTTAAGCACCGGTGAACGACAGCGGGTGGCTCTGGCGCGCGCCATGGTGAATAAACCCAAACTGTTGCTGGCAGATGAACCCACCGGCAATCTTGACAGCGAAAATGCCGATGTCGTGCTCACCGCAATGGCAGACTTTGCCGCCGAGGGCGGCGCCGTGCTGTTGGTCACCCATGAGGCCATTGCCGCGGAACGGGCCAAAACCACAATAACCATGGAAAAAGGCGTACTGAAATAAACGCGCTAAACAAACGGTGTCTTCATGGCTGTGAAAGTGCTCAGGAGCGTCTGCGACGCGTCTATGGGAGGCGGGGTGCAGCATGAACAATAACGCGGCCACCACAAAACGCGGCAACGCGGGCCGGGCAGATTTTATCCCCATGAGCGTGGCGGAAATGCATGCCCTTGGCTGGGATGCCGTGGACGTGTTGCTGATTACAGGCGACGCCTATGTGGACCATCCGGCCTTTGGCGCGGCGTTGTTGGGACGCTTGTTGCTGGATGCCGGCTTCCGAGTGGGCATCATTGCGCAACCCCGCTGGAACACGCCTGCCGACGTCATGCGGTTGGGCCGCCCGCGCCTGTTTGCGGGCGTAACCGCCGGGGCGCTGGACTCCATGCTTGCCCATTACACGGCATTTCGCAAGCGCCGCCATGACGATGCGTATACCCCCGGCAACCGTCATGGCGCCCGGCCCAATCGCGCCACCATTGTATACACGGGTCTTGTCAGG
>SKQZ01000059.1 GCA_007118765.1 Candidatus Hydrogenedentota bacterium | reverse complement strand
GTGTTTTGCGCAGGCCGCCGGCTGACAGCGTGTTAGTACACGTCGAAGTCGGCGGGCAAGCAAAGTGCCTGATATGGTGTAAGATTCGCAGGCGCAACCCCGCCACGGCGGGGTGAAATATCCGGGTTAGAGTAGCTGGCATTGCCCGCATACCCATGCGCGCCGCCATGCCCATACGATAACGCTTCCTGTTGCCTCTTGTCAATGGCGTTGAAGCCACACGGCCCGGCCGTTATTCTTCTGCAAAATTGTCAAAGTATCCCTGAACATGCACAACCGGCGTACCCTTGTCGCCACTGCCGGACATAAGATCGCATAACGACCCGATTAGATCCGTCAAACGCCGGGGCGTGGTGCCCTGTGCCTCCATGGCGCCGACCAAATCGCCCTTTTTCGCGCGGATATGGTTGGCAATGGCCTGCTGAAGCGCGTCGCCCGTCAACCCGGCAAATTGGTTGTCGGCCAAATACTTAATCTTTACCTCGTTGGGCGTGCCGGCAAGTCCTGACGTGAAGGCGGGCGACACCACCGGATCGGCCAGCTCCCATATTTTCCCGACAGGATCTTTGAACGCGCCGTCGCCGTAGACCAGCACTTCCACCGCTTTGCCCGTTTTTTCCTTGAAACGCCGCTGAATGCTATCCACCAGCGGCTGACAATCGCGGGGAAAGAGTTTCACCGTTTCTTCAGTGGCCTTGTTGGAGCCCAGCAACCCGTATTCCGGGTGATACCCGCTGCCGTTAACGGGTGCGGCCAATATCTCGTCCAGCCCGTGCACTGTTTGTGCGCCTGCGGCGTTCAGACGTCGTTTTGTCTGCTCGCGTGTATGGATGTCGCAGACCAGCACATTGCCTGTATGCTCCAGCACGGTTTCAGGGTGATTGGAAAACAAGATGGTGCACGACGCGCCTTCCGCTTCCACCAGTCCCCGGTAATACGCCACATAGTCCACCCCGGTGAAGGGATGGATATTGCCGCCGAAAAGCGCTTGAAACCGGTCTTCCGTCAAATGATCCGTCCACGGGTTGACATTGTGCTCTTCGAGCAACTCCGGGGCCATAAGCTGGTTGCCCACTTCATCTGCGGGATAACTCAGCTGCAATACGATATGTTTTGTGCTGCGGGCCATGCCTTTGAGCAGAATGGCGTACCGGTTGCGACTGAGTATGGGAAAAACGATGCCCAGGGAATCGCCGTCAAATTTCGCCTGCAAATCCGTGACAATGGCATCCACCGACGCATAGTTGCCTTGTGCACGTGCCACAACGGACTCGGTTATCCCGACCACGTCTCGTTCGCGAATGGCAAAGCCCTCCGCTTCCGCCGCTTTCAAAACGCTGTCCACGACTATCGCGTCAATGGCGTCTCCCTGACGCACAATGGGCGTGCGAATGCCGCGCGCCACAGTGCCTACAAATCGTCCCATGAACTGTGCTCCTTGTTTACATGGATATGTCCGGGTAACCGCGTGCGCGACATGCAACACAAGCCGTGCGGACGCGCGCATCACGCCGGTACCTATCCGTAGCCAACCTCCGGTTGCCCCTGTGTACCTGAACAATCTGCTACCGTTATCAGCCCCTGTGCGCCTGCCCATCTTACACCATCGCACACAGAAGCCGCGTATCTGTTTTGCAACATTATTGCCGCGAAATCATACACAAACAGACCGGCATCTTACCAGAAAAGGTTGTGGCCCAGCCGTACGCGCGTTTCATGACCACCACAACCCGGGTTAGAAACTTCCTTGCAGGACCCGTTGTACATACGCTCTTCATGTTGAAATACTGAATATCTTTTCAGTATACTGGCAACGGTATGATGAACAGGCTGATTGCCATTCTCCGGGCGACCCGACGCATGACATTTCCTCTTGAAGCACATAGTTGTTATTCCTTCTTGTCCGGCACGGCCACGCCGCGCCAGCTGGTGGCGCGTGCGGTGGAATACGATATAAGCGCCCTTGCCCTGACCGATGCCGACGGCTTGTACGGGGCAATCGCATTTTACCGGGCAGCACGTGCGGCGGGCGTTAAACCGATCATCGGCGTCCGGTTGGGACCATGGGTACTGTTGGCCCGCGACCATACGGGCTATACCCATTTATGCGCGATTATCACGGCGGTGCATCTTGGCACGGCAAGCGCGACGGCGTTGGATGCGTGGCCCTTTGATTTTGGTGCGGATCATTTGTTTTTGCTCAGCGATGACATCGGGCAGTTGCGCCGCTTTGTTAAGAAAGGGTTTGCGCCTCTGGCGGCCATTGCCCTTTACGGCGATGCCGCCTCCCATCGGCGTGCGGCGACCGTGCGCGATGCCGCCCGCGCATTGGGAATTCGTGCCGTGGCCACGGCGCCCACACATTTTCTGCGCCCTGCGGATTACCGCATCCACCGCATCCTCACGGCAATTCGCTTGAACACCACGGAAACGTTGCTGCCGCCCGACGCCACCGCGCCGTCCGGCGCATGGTTCCGCCCACCGGCGCGAACGGAGCGGTTGTACGGTCTGTGGCCGGAAACCCTTGCCAACGCCGCGTGGGTTGCGGAAGCGTGTAATGTGGAGTTGCCAATGGGTACGCCGCTGTTTCCGAAAATCACGTTGCAAGACGGGGGATCGCCTTTTTCATGGCTGCAACGACAAAGTTTGGAAGGGTTGCGGCGACGGTATCGGCCGTTGCCACCTGCCGCGACGACGCGGGTCCGGTACGAACTCAGCGTGATACGCGACCTGAGCTTCACGTCCTATTTTTTGATTGTGGCGGATATCGTCCGTTTTGCGCAGCATAACAATATCCCGATTGTGGGACGCGGTTCGGCGGCAAACAGCATTGTGGCGTATGCGCTGGGCATCACCCGTGCGGATCCGCTTCGACACAACCTGTACTTCGAGCGATTCCTGAACCGTTCGCGCCGTGACATGCCGGACATAGACCTGGATATCTGCTGGCGTGGCCGCGACCGTGTTCTTGAATATGTGTACGAACGTTTTGGCGCGGAACAGGTTGCCATGGTCTGCACACACAACACGTTTCAGGCGCGCTCGGCCATACGTGAAACCGCGCGGGCCCTGGGCTTTGCGGAGCGCGACATTGCACCGATTACCCGCGTTATACCCCATTACGGTGCGGAAGACCTGCGTTTACTTATCAAGACGCTTCCGGAATGCCGTCATTTGCGGGCGAATGAAGAGCCCCTGAAAAGTGTGCTGGAGGTGGGCGAAGCGATTGCGGGGCTGCCGCGCCATCTGTCCATTCACGCGGGCGGCATGTTGATAGCGCCCGACCGAATCACCCGATACTCGCCGTTGGAACAGGCGCCCAAGGGCATTGTCATCACCCAATACGACAAAGAGCCCATTGAACAATTGGGCCTGCTCAAAATGGACCTGCTCGGTCACCGCGCCTTGAGCGCGATACATGATGCTGTTGCGGCGGTGCGTGCCACACGTGAGCCCGACTTCGACATTGAGGCCATTCCCGATTCTGATCCGGCAACAGCGGCGCTATTGCGCAAGGGCGACACCATCGCCTGTTTCCAGATCGAATCCCCCGCCATGCGCGGGTTGTTGCGCAAAATGGACGCACAGGATTGCAATGCGGTCATCCAGAGCATTGCACTGGTGCGTCCGGGCGCGTCCGGCAGCGGCATGAAACAGCATTTTATTGATCGGCGGCACGGCCGTGAACCCGTGGCGTATCCGCACCCGGCAATGAAACAAGCGCTGGGGGAAACATACGGCGTCATGATCTACCAGGAAGACGTGTTAAAGGTGGCGCATGCCGTGGCGGGCATGTCCTTGGAAACCGCAGATGCATTGCGCCGCGCCATGAGCAAGAAACGCAGCGTACGCGAAATGACACGCAATAGACAGCATTTTCTTGACGGCGCCGCGAAACAAGGCGTGCCGGCAGACACGGCACAGGTAATCTGGGAACAGGTGGCCAATTTTGCGGCCTATGCCTACTGCAAGGCGCATGCCGCCACATACGGCGAACTCGCCTGTCAGTGTGCGTATCTCAAGGCGCATTATCCCACAGAATTTTTCGCCGCGGTGCTGGCCAACAACGGCGGTTTTTACAGTGCTCCGGTATACATCAACGAAGCCCGCCGGTGCGGCGTGGCCGTGTTGCCGCCTGATGTAAATCGCAGTCACTGGAATTATGCTCAAGAAGGCGACGCCGTGCGCACGGGCCTCATGCAAATAGCATCGCTCACCGAAAAAACGGCGC
>SKQZ01000191.1 GCA_007118765.1 Candidatus Hydrogenedentota bacterium | reverse complement strand
TTTTTCCGGCGTTCCGCGTTCCCCCTCATATATGGCCTGCAGCAGTTCAATAAACGCAACGCGATTTTGTTCGCGCTTGTCGTTCGGATCAGAACAACCGCCCTCAAAAGATTCCAAGGCCTCAACATGCTTTAATACCACGTAAGAGCGCCGAAAGGTCTCTGTCAACATTCGCAATGCTTCCGGCGCCGCTTCCTGCCAATAGGCACGCAATTGCTCCGGGCTTTCATAGCGCGTGTCCATTTCCGGGCCTTGATATTTCCAACGTGCCGCCAACGCTGTGCTTAATGCCTGCTTCAAACTCGCGAGGCTGAAACATAAGGACAGGTTTTCTGCGGCGGGGTCTTCATTCTCCAGCAATGTCAACAAGGTAGTGTCAACAGCCTGTTCCGCCAACTGCGCGGCATCGGCATCGGTCAGCACGCCCCAGTCCGGATCCATGCCAAACCGCAATGCGTGTTCGCGCAATAGGGAGGCACAAAAGGAGTGAATGGTCGTAATCCGTGCCGTGTCCACCTGCCGTTCCATTTCACGCCAGAATCGCATCGTTTCGGCACGGTCTTGTGCGGCGCATTCCCGGAACTTACGCCGCAGCCGCGCTTTCATCTCAGCGGCGGCCTTGTCCGTGAAGGTAATGGCGGCGATGCGATCGAGCTGGGGTACATCGTCCGTCCAGAGCGCGGGCGTATTCAGCAGGTGCGCAATTCGCTCAATAAGAATGGTCGTCTTGCCCGACCCCGCCCCCGCAGCCACGCATACCAACGGGCGCATGTCCGTAATTGCCTTTTGTTGTTCCTTTGTAAACTGCATGATACCGTATCCCTACCCCGAAACCTTTTCAAAGCGCTTGATTACAAAAACCGAATAATATCATCGTTGCGAGTCCTCATCACCTGCGGTGGCGATGTACTGAAGAACGGCAGATTCACCTCAAACATAATCGTCTTTGCGAGGAGGGCGGCAGCCCGACGCGGCAATCTGGGACATCAGATCGCTTCGCATAGCTCGCGATGACGATACCTTTATGTTTTCTTAACGGTTGCAGTTATCGGCACGAGAACTGAATGTCCATGGATGCCTCTCTATTCACAAAGTCGGTGGTGCGCATAAGCGTTCGGTTGCCGAGCCGCAACCCGGACCATACCAAACCGGGCTGGTCAGGGACATAATAGGTTGTAGGGACACCGTTATCAAGGAACTCGCCGTATTCCTGGGCGGCAGCCCAAACAGGGTGCAGCAGTGCAACTTCTTTTTCGTTTTCCTCAGGCATACACCACAGGAACAAGGTGTCGTGTCCGCGCAGCAGCAGATGCCACAGTAATTCCTGATACGCCCATTCGCTGAGCTGGGGCGCCGTGGCGCCCCCTTCTTCCGGGCCGTCACCGACGTTGCGGCCTACATTGACGGTATGCCAGTGTACAAAGGTAATGAGCGGAATGTCTTTATGCCGGTATTCGGCCGCGTTGCTTGCCACTTTAAGCATGTTGTACACCCATCGGTAATCGGGCATGTCAAAATCGTACCAGTCGTAGGTCCATGACCAGGGGTATACCACCGGCATGGCGAAGGTATAGCCGGTGGTTTCAAACTCATTTGCCCAGTGGCGGTATCTGGCCCGCTGCTCCACAATTTCCGGTTGCCCCGGCACGATGGTTTCAAAATAATCGTACCAGTAGCGGAAGCCGTTGTTTGGATACACGGCATAATTGCCGACCAGGGCCTGTGGAAAAGAGGCCAGGATGGGGGTCGAAAAGACTTTGCGCTGCAATGCGCTGCGGAGGGAACGCAGACGTTGTTGAAAGGCGAGGAAATTATCGAGGTCGGGCATTTCTTCGCGACAGCGTACACAGCGTTTGCTTGCTTCCCAAGCGCCGTTCCATTCAATGGGGCCGTCAATCTCCCAATCAGCAAACACGAAATCAACAGGCAGGCCCTCCTCACGATACCGTTCAATAAAGGGTCTGAGCCGTTCACGCATGGGTGTGATGCGAAAGTCCAGGGTAAAGGGACAGCCCATGTGCTCTTTCCCGAAGGAGTCGTCCCAGAAAGGGTTGCCATCTTCGTCCACGTGTGCGGTGCGCTCATCGCCATTGAAAAAAGAATACATCGGTTGTGTTGCATTGATGTTCACATGCAGGCCGAGTTTGTGTTGTGCCCGCGCCACGGGCAGCGCTTCGGCAAAAGTGCGTTCTTCCTGTTCCGCGTACAATGAACACACCAGTCCGATGCCCCGTTTGTCAAGCGCTTCCACCAGCCGCAGGGCGGTCTCATCGCTTAAAGGGCCCGGGTTCATGGCGGGCCATACATACAGGGGAAGCCGGTCGCCGCGCGAATGCTCAAGCGGTTGGGCAACATCAAGCACCGTCCGAATATGGTCGGGTAAATCCTGTTTCCACATAGTGTCCTCTTTTTCGGGTTCAGGAAAGTTTTCGTTCAAACCGATAATGAAAGGGCGTTCGCCGCTCAGCGTTTTCGGGCCGTCTTCGAGTACGGCGGTTGTTGTTGCGCCTTGGGCCATGAGGCCCGCCACGGCCATCAGGCCACCCCATGCCATGCGCTTGAGCATGCCGTCATGCCACATTGTCTTTACCCGCCTTTCTGTTTGCGGCGCTCATGCAAGCAACCATGAAAACGCAGGGCAAAAAATGCCCCGCACCTGTCCAAAAAGTCCCAAAAGGGCAAAACCAACCCGTAGTCGGGAAGGGTACCACAAAATCGCGATGGACATGAAATGACACATCTGCAAGAAAGATGCCTGCTCCGTAGTCCGGGGCAAGCAAAGTGCCTGATACGGTGTAAGATTCGCAGGCGTAACCCCGCCACGGCGGGGTGAAATATGCGTGTTAGTGCTGCCCTGACGCATGGAAGTCGTGTGGTTGAGTTGATTATCCCCCGGTTATTGCGGGTAGACTATCTCCCTGACGTGTATCCTCCGAACGGTAGGTTTTCAACCGGGGAGTATTTATCAAAATGACAGGGCTACACTTTGTGGATTGGATCGTGCTGGGCGCGTATTTTATGGTGCTGGCGCTGGTGGTCTGGCGTGTTTCGCGAAAACAAGAAACCTCCACGGATTATTTTCTTGCCGGACGCAACATCGGCTGGTTTGTTATTGGCGCGTCCTTGTTTGCGTCGAACATCGGCTCCGAGCATTTGGTCGGACTGGCCGGGTCGGGTGCGCGCAGCGGCGTGGCCATGGCCCATTACGAATTGCACGCGTGGTGTTTGCTGGTGCTGGGGTGGGTGCTTGTACCGTTTTATTATCGTGCCGGCGTGTATACCATGCCCGAGTTCCTTGAACGCCGCTACAATGCCACGGCACGTTGGATTCTCTCGCTGGTGAGTCTGGTGGCGTATGTGTTCACAAAGGTGAGTGTAACCGTTTACGCCGGCGGCACGGTGTTTCAGACCTTGTTGCCGGAGCTGGAAATAGCGGGCGTCAACAGCTTCTGGCTGGGCGCCTTCAGCGTGGTGCTGCTGACGGGCATTTACACCTGTTTTGGCGGACTGCGCGCTGTGGTCTATACCGATGCGGTACAGACGGTGGTGTTATTGCTGGGATCGTTGTGCATCACGGCCATCGGCTTGTATCATTTGGGCGGCTGGGCCGAGTTGCGCGAGTTGAGCGGCAGCGAACGCTTCAACCTGTGGCGTCACGCCACGGATCCGGAGTTCCCCTGGCCGGGCATGCTTTTCGCGGCGCCAATCGTCGGGTTGTGGTATTGGTGTACGGATCAGTACATCGTGCAGCGCACCCTTGCCGCGCGCAACCTCAAGATGGCGCGCCGCGGCACCCTGTTCGGGGCCTACCTGAAAATCACGCCGGTGTTCTTGTTCATCGTGCCGGGCATGATAGCGTATGCGCTGGTGCAGAAGAACATGCTTGTCATGGAGAATCCCGACGAAGCGTTTCCGGCCATGGTCAGCCAGTTGTTGCCCATTGGACTGCGCGGCCTGGTGGTGGGCGGATTGCTTGCCGCGCTGATGAGCTCGCTGTCGTCACTGTTCAATTCGTGTTCCAGCTTGTTTACAGTGGATATTTACAAGAAGATTGCGCCTGCGGCCTCGGAACGCGAGTTGGTGACGGTGGGGCGTCTGGCTACGGGCGTGGTGGTGGTGCTCGGGCTCCTGTGGATACCGGCCATGCAGTTTGTTGCCGGGGCGCTGTACGAGTACTTGCAGAGTGTACAGGCCTATCTGGCGCCGCCCATGACCGCCGTATTCTTCCTGGGCGTATTCTGGAA
>SKQZ01000137.1 GCA_007118765.1 Candidatus Hydrogenedentota bacterium | reverse complement strand
CTTGCCTCTCGGCGTGTTGTTCCGTGTACTAGCCCGCATATTTCACAAGATTTCTGTTGCGCCTGCAAATCTTACACCATATCAGGCGCTTTGCTTGTCCGCCGACTTCGACGTGTACTAACACGCTGTCAGCCGGCGGCCTGCGCAAAGCACCTGCTCTGGCGCAATCTTCACAGGCTCACGACGAAACTTGGTGAAACATCCGGGCTAGCGGTGGCGTGAAAGCCGTCGAGTAATAATAAATGGTGCGCCGTTCGCAAGGTGGGGCATGCGTGTTTGTGGGTGGCTGCGAACGACGCACCTTCTGAAGAAGAGTGTTCCAGGGAGGTACACTATCTCACAAGCACAAATCCTAGTATGTCTATCACCATTATACTATATTCAGCGCCAAATGTCAAGTGCTTTGTGCATCTTTTTTTTGCTGGTACCGGAAAGGGGTGCAGGGGACACGGGCGGACCACAGTGGCAAAGGATGCCAAGCGGGGGAGTGACGAGTCACGGAACGTGGCGTCGTTCGATGTGTGGAGGGCGCGGTTTTTTTTTGCGCTGCAGCCTTATGAGGTGGCCGCGACCTCGGTGTATTCGCTCGCGGAAGGCTCAATATCGTCGTGATGGTCATGAATGGTTTCCACCACCTCAACGGGCGTGGCTCGTACCACGAGGTCATACAGTTCTTCCACATCGTGATTGTGCATGCGTGCGCAACCGCGTGAAGCATGGGTGCCGATGGTGTCCGGTGCGACGGTGCCATGAATGCCAAGGTCGTGGGGCAACCCCTCCTCTGCGGGCACCATGGGCATCCACCGGGTACCCAATTCGTTTTCAGGGTCTCCCGCGGGAATGGGTTCGGATCCGGGCTTGAACCATACGGGGTCCACCTGCTTGTTGCCGATGGTGTATCTGCCGAGGGCGGTTTCGTGCCCCGGCTTGCCCAGTCCCACGCGATACCGCTTAAACAGGCCCCGGCTGTCAAAGAGGTAGAGATGACAGGTGCTGCGTTCGATGATGATGAAGAAATCCTTGGGCGTATGTTTCAGCCGTTGTCCGGGCCGGAGGCGTGACGCATCTTCAATGTTATTGGCCCGTGTCAGCAGCCCTTGGGTGGTATTCAGTTTCATGCCGATATTGATGAGCGTGTCACCGCTCTCAACGACATAATAGCGGCTTTCAGGGGTTTCCTTGGTGCTGAAGATGAGTTCGACATTCAATCTTCCCATGAGGTCCACGGCCTCTTCCCATCCGGGACTGCCCCATGGCGCATCTTCGACGGCGCGACGATACAGGTCGCGTGCCTCAATCAGTTCATCGGCGCGTTCGGCCAGACGTCCAAGCCCCAGATAACCCATCGCGCGCATTTCCGAGGGGGCATTGTCGCGTAGGGATTCATAAATGGCCCGGGCTTCGTCTGTCTGCTTCATTTCTTCCAGTTGTCGCGCCTTGCGTTCGGCAATGTGCGGGAATTTTCGGCTGCCCTTAAATCTCTCCGAGGCTTCTGTCAGTAGATGGAGTGCCGCGTCCATGTCGCCGCGATAATGGTTAATGTCGGCCTGCAGCATAATGGCTTGCGGCGTAATTTCCGGGTTGTTGCCACGCAGCAACGGCTGCAGGACACGCTCCGCTTCATCCATGGCTTCTTGGGCCAGCAAGGCATGGGCGCTGTCAAGGGTTTGTTGCGCATCCTTCGGCACACTGCCGGGGCTGCCGCCCAGCATGCTTTGTCCACGCGAAAGTAGCATGGGGCCGCCCAGCACCAGCGCGAACATGCCGGTGATGATGCCCATAATCACGAATAATTTTGGTTCCCATCGGGATTTTTTGGCGAAGATGCGTTTGGCCATTGCCTATATCCTTGAGTGTGTCAACCGCGTCAAATCCAACAACAATTCGGTACAGGATTGATAACGTCTGCCGATGTCCCGGCGTAACGCCTTTAAGATAATGCGGTCAAGTTTTTTCGGTATTTCAGGGTTAATGGTAGAAGGACGCGGCCACTTATACTTGGGCGAGCGAATCTGGCGTGAGATCTCTTTCGGGTCTTTTGCCGAGCAAGGATGGCGACCGGTGAACAGCTCGAACATGGTAATGCCGAACGAGAAAATATCGGAACGGGCGTCCAAACTCTGTTTCTTCAGTTGTTCCGGGGACATATAGGCCCGGGTGCCGCCTGCTTCTTTCATGAAGCGCATTCGCCATGATGCGTTGGATTTGGACAGGCCAAAGTCGCAGATCTTTGCTTTTTCACCGTCCCGCGAGAACAAGAAGTTCGCCGGTTTAATGTCCCGATGCACCACCCCGTTCTGATGCAGAAAATCCAAGCCTTCCGCCAGGCGGATGACGACATTGATCTTCTGTTTCAACGTCAACGTTTCGTTTTCGATAAAGTCTTTGAGGTTATAGCCGTCAATGTATTCCATGAGCAGACAACGCCGCAGGTTGCCCTCATTATCCTCTTGCACGATGATTTCTTTGCCCATCTTGATGACGGTGGGATGGTTCAATGACGCGGCGATTTTGATTTCGCGTCCGAGATAATCTTGTCTGCGGCGTTTCTTGTCCAAGTCATAGCGCCGGTCAAGCACCTTGATGGCGACCGTTACGTCTTTGGCGGGATCGAGCGCCTTGTACACCGTGCCCATACCGCCACTGCCGATGGGCGCAAGTATTTTGTACGGGCCCACATGCGACAGCTCAAACTCATGGTCTTCGTGGGGGCCTTCCCGGAGCTCTTCAATCTCGTTGTTTCTTGCCCCCAGCAACTTGGACAGGCCGATTTTGTCTAAAATTCCCATTACACCATATTCCGTTCTGCGTCAACGTAATACAGGTACACCTGCACACTACTGATATTGTGTAGTGTAACACGAATTGCATCAGCGCTGCCAATTGTAAATGCTCGAAGGACGCCATGTGAAATGTGTATACTTATGCGATATGGCTTTCGTTATTGTGATGTGGCGCAGCGTCCCGACAGTCTCCATGTTTATGTGCGAATCTTGTGGCGGCGTGGGACGTGTGCAGAGCGCGAGAGCCGTCGCACAAAAGCATCGGCGGCTGTTTTTGTAACTGTTTCCAGACAAGGCATAAGTACTTATGGCATCCAAAAGACGTTCCGTATCATCGGTTTCAATAGTACGTGTTGTGGCGATGGTCATACTGGTGCTGGTGGCGCTGATTGGGTTGGCGTTTATGGTGGCGCCGCGCAGACCGCCCGCACCGCCAACCTCGCGTATTGTGTATCAGGAACGCCCTGATGAACGCATGATCCGGCATGATGCGCCGCCGCCCGATGTGCCGGCCCCGCCGTCGGCGCCGATTGATGAGGCCCCCGTTATCACTGCGGGAGAGCAGGAAGCTACGCCGGAGGTGATCGTGCCGGAAGAGCCTGAAGCCACCTTCGTTATCACGGGGCTTGTGGTTGCGGGTTCCGAGCGCGAGCCGGTGCGCAATGCCTACGTGACGGCGACCCGTGTCTTTACGGACGATGATGCCGAAACATTGGCGGTGTATGATGATGGTGCACGGCGTGCCATGCGCGCACAAATGACGCGGCCACACCGGGTGCAATCGGATCGGCGGGGGACGTTCTCGCTGACCGTTCCCTATGACGGCGTGTACGAGGTGGGAGTGTCGGCGCCGGGATACGTGCCGTTCTCGACGGAGACGCCGTTACTGAACACGGAACGTCCGGAAGTGCAGGTTGAGGCCGTGTTGTCAGCAGGCGCCAGCATAACGGGCACCGTGCGTGTGGCGGGCGACGACAGGGGCGCGGCAGGTCTCATGGTGCGTGTGGAGTCGCCGGACGGGCCGTCCGGCGTAACTGATGAAGACGGCGACTATCGTATTGCCGGTTTGACTACGGGCCAATACGGCGTGGCGGTGGACTTGCGCGGTTCGCATTATATGGCCGGACGCGATCTGCCCTACCAGCGGGTCACGATTTCCGCGCCGGACCAAGAAGTTAAGGGGGTTGATTTCGCCGTGGACGCCGCCGGCATCGTTTGGGGGTATATCCTCTCCCCCGATGAGGATCCCGTTGGCCAAACCAATGTGATGCTGGCCTCGGGCGAAAGCATGTTGTCCCAGGCGCTGAAGGCGGCGGCGCGCCAGCGGACACCCGTGTCCGACACCTCGGGCGAAGACGGGTATTACGAACTGGCGGGTGTGCCGTTGAACGAAGAATATCGGATACATGCCATGTCATCAACCTATGCGCCCCAGCTGAGCGACCCCTTTGTGCTCACTTCCAGCAATAGCACGGCACGGGTTGACATTTACATGTTTGCCGGCACCAATGTGTACGGGCAGGTGGTGGACAGCAACAACCGTCCCGTGCCGGGCGCCGAGGTGATGTGCATCCCGTCATACGGCCGCTTTTTCAGCGCCATGAGTGCGCCCCAGGCGTTTCGTGGCAGCAGCACCGACGGCGACGGCCGATTCACCTTGCAGGAATTGCCCGGCGGCGATTACCAGATTTTTGCGCAGAAACAAGGCTATCGCATCTCGCCCGTGGGCTATCCCATTTATCCGGACGGGTACAGCGATTTGCGCAATGTCAAGATTACGTTGCGCAGTGTTGATGAAGGCGCCCATACGGTTTACGGGAACGTGGTGGATGACCGCGGACAAGGCATAGACGGTGCGCATGTGCGGATGGCCGGGGTAAGCATGGGCGGCTTGGAGGGTTCCGACCGCAGTGAAACCACCTCGAACAACGGCGCGTTCCGTTTTGACGGCGTTAGTCCCGGGCAGTATACCCTGGTGGTTACGCATGACGGGTTTTCGCCCACCACCGTTCGTCGGGTGCGCCTGAACGAACCCATACGCGTTGTGCTGCGTCAGTCGGCACGGGTGCGCGGCCATGTGCTTATTGAAGCCACCAACCAGCCGCCGGAGGTGTATGATGTAGGTGCGTATCCCATTTCCGAACGTACCGGCGCCGTAAGCATGCTGGGCATGGTCAGTGATGCGGCGCGGCGCGATACCTTCTTTGCCGCCGACGGCAGTTTTGAGTTGATCATTAACGCCGGCGCCTATCGCCTGGAGGGCACGGCCACGGGCTTTACGCCGGCGCGCACGGAAATCGTGGTGGAGGCGGGCGAGGTGATTGACGGTGTGAGCCTGATGCTTGACGAAGAAGGCGGCGTTATTGCCGGGCATATTTTTGCAAGTGACGACGGCAGCGTACAAGGGGCGACGGCATCGTTGCTCGAAGCCTCTTCCCCTGCGGAGGCGCTCATGATGATGGCCGCCAACGCCGTGCCGGACGACCGGGTGCAACGGGTGGGTGACGACGGCGTGTTCTCGTTTGACAGCCTGCCGCCGGGCGATTATGTCATCATTGCGCAGCATCCCAATTATCCCAACGCGCAAAGCGAGATGATTTTTCTTGAAGAGGGCGGTCGGGAAGAAAACATACGGGTGCGATTCGGCTCCGGCGGCGCGCTTGAAGGTTATGTCTACAGTGACGGACAGCCCGTGCCGGATGCGGTGGTGCTGGTGGTGGGACATGGCATTACGGAACATACCACCACAGACAACACGGGCTACTACTATTTGGACGGGCTTGCCTCGGGCACGTATCAGGCAATGGTGACCGATATTAGTGCGGGCGATTTGACAAGTGTATACGATTCACGGGGCGTACAGGTGATGGTCGAAGAAGGGCAGGCCACCCGCTATGACTTTGGCGCCGGCATGGGCGCCCGCATTGAAGGCCGATGCATGCCCGGCCCGGCGAATATGCTGGGCGGACGCGCGGTGTTGAGTCCGCCGGGCTACATGCAGGCGCCGCTGGGCGAAACCGTGGAGGTGACGGAACTGCTTGGCCAGAGCGTGGGCATCACGCCACAGGGCACGTTTGTTATGGAAGATGTGCCGCCCGGCGAATGGCAGTTGGACATTTACTATTTTGAGATGGGCGTGGCCAATCCGCTTGAAGTGCGCTATGTGCATGTGGAGTTGATTGCGGCGGAGGAAGGTGAAGTAATGACGTTGAACCTGCCTGTTAGTTACTGATATTGTGACAGCCGCTTGTTCCGGCCAACTGTCCCCGACCATGCCGATGGGCGTTATGAATAACAAACTGGGATAGAACTCTTGACCCCGATAATTGATTTTTCCGACGTAACCGTAAGCTATGACGGCGTGCCTGCCCTTGATGGTGTTACCATTGCGTTTGGCGGCGGCGCCATTGGTCTGTTGGGACCAAACGGCGCGGGGAAGAGCACGCTTATCAAGACCGTGCTGGGCTTTAACCGCGCCGAAAAAGGCCGGGTCACCATATTCGGGTTGCCCATGCCCCGGCGCGCCGTTGAGGTGCGTCATCGGTTGGGTTATATGCCGGAGATTGAGGTCTCCAGCCCGAAGGTCAGCGCTGTTGCGTTTTTGATGTATTGCGGACGCATATTCGGCATGAGCCGGGTGGACGCCTTGGAGCGTGCGCACGAAGTGTTGAATTACGTCAACCTCGGCGACAGCCGGTACCGCACCATGGAAACCTATTCCACGGGCATGCTGCAACGGGTTAAGCTGGCGCAGGCGATTTTGCATGACCCGAGCCTGTTGTTGCTTGACGAGCCCACCAACGGCCTTGATCCCGACGGTCGCATTGAAATACTCGATCTGGTGCGGGACATTGCCTCGCGCCCGGATGTTACGGTTATTGTATCCAGTCATTTGCTGCCGGATGTGCAGCATGTATGCGAACAGGTGGTGATGATTGACAAGGGCCGGGTGGTGCACTCGGGCGCCATCAGCGAATTGACCGCACCGCGTCCGGAGTTCTATGAGGTGCGGGTACGCGACAACGACGAAGCGTTTATACATGCGGCCCGCAGCGCCGGGTATGAGTGTGCGCGGGTGCATCCCTCGAATATGTTGCTGGTGCGCACCTCTCAGGACACCGGTGTGCAACAATTATTTCAGATAGCGCGAGACAGCGGCATTCAGGTGCGTCATTTTCAACCGGCACGCCGTAGTCTTGAGGAAGCGTTTCTGCAGGCCATGGAAAAGGAGTAGCGCGTGCCGATTTATGCCAAATCATACCGACGATACGAAGGACGCCCGCGCCGCCACTTTCGTTGGCTCGTGATTGTGGAGCAGGAAGTGGCCACGCTCATGAAGTTTCGCGTGTTCAAAGCGCTGTTCCTGTTGTCCATGATCCATGTTATTCTGCGCATGTTGCAGGTGGTGGCCTATGACGTGCTTGCTCAGGATCCCAACCATCCGCTGCAGATTGTATTCGCCAATTTGGACATCGCCTATATCGGCCCGAGCACGTTTTTCAGCTTTCTGTATCTGCAGACCACGGCAACGTTTATTATATTGTTGTATGCGGGCGCGGGCATGATCTGCAATGATTTCAAGAACAACCTTATGGAAGTGTATTTTTCCAAGCCGTTGACATGGCTGGACTATGCCTTGGGCAAAACAATGACCCTTGTGCTGCTGGGACTGTCCATTACGGCATTGCCGGGCGTACTGCTCGTGGTATTGCACAACCTGTTGTTGCCCGGCATGGAGACACTGTCGGACAGCTGGTGGTGGCCCCTGTCCATTGTCGGCTATTCGCTGTTGATTGTGGTGCCCACCTCGTTGTGTATCCTGGCATGTTCCGCTCTGCTGCCAAGTCAGAATTATGCCGCCATTGCGACCATCATGGCGCTGGTGGCCAACTCCAGTCTGGGCGGACTGTTGGCGGGCATGCTGCATCAGCGCAATTATCTCGCGGTGTCGTTTCCACTCGCCTTGCGGCGCATTGGCGAAACGCTGTTTCGCGACAACCGCATCTTATTTTCGTTATCGTGGTACTGGTGTTTTCTGTACGTGTCGGTCGTATGCGCGGTGGCCTTGTTAATTGTGCTGCGCAAGGCGCGGCGGGCGGAGATAGCGGCATGACGGCAATAATACAGGCACATTCCCTCTCGAAATGGTTTGGCGAGGTTGTGGCCGTCAACAACCTTGATCTGGTCATAGAAGAAAAAGTCATCGGTTTGCTCGGGCCGAATGGCGCAGGCAAAAGCACGGTGATCAAACTGGCGCTTGGTCTGTACAAACCCAGCCGGGGCGAAATCCGCGTGTTTGGCGAGCGGCCGCGCAACAATCTGGAGGTGTTGCGGCGCATTGGGTATTGCCCGGAAACAGACAACTTTTTTGAGAACGCCACGGGTTTTGAGTTTGTCTACTATCTCAATCTCTATTGGGGCATGAGCACACGGCAAGCCCGCGCGGCTGCGGAACATGCCTGCGAGTTAACGCGCATGACGGCGCGCATGCACGATCCCATTGAAACGTATAGCAAGGGCATGCGCCAACGCATCAAGATTGCGCAGGCTTTGAGCACGTGTCCCGAGCTGCTTTTTCTTGACGAACCGATGAACGGCTTGGACCCGCGTGGCCGCGACGAAATGTATGCGCTGATCCAGTCCCTTGCCGATGCCGGCATGACGGTCATTGTTTCCAGTCATATCCTGTACGAAATTGAGCGCATTACCGACAGTGTGGCCCTGATTTTCAAGGGATCGCTGCTGGCGCAGGGACGGGTGCGCGACATTCGCAACCTCATAGACGCCCATCCGCACGCCATCCGCGTGGAAACAGATGCGCCCCGGGAAACGGCCGCAACCTTTGTTTCTTTTCCCGCCGTAACGGCCATTGATTTTGACGAGAAGGGCTTTGTGATGCGCACACGGGACGCCAATCTGTGTTATGACACATTGAACGATATGATGGTACGCGGCGACAACCGCATTCGCGCCATTGAATGCGCTGACGACAGTTTGCAGTCGGTATTCGATTATTTGACACGCTGACATTTTGACGGTCTGCCGCGCTACGGCGGCGCGGCACCCAGCCATGAGGAATAGATGAGCACCTTAAACAACCAACCCAACGACAACGGCGCTGATACGGAACACAAGATCAGCATGGCGGATTCCATAACGGTTAATGCCGCCGATGATTCGCCCGCGCGGCGTATCCTGCCGGAGTGGCTGCGACCGGGCATGCAACCCCGCCGGCGGGGCTATGTGTGTATCGCGGCGGCCTCCGCCAGGCACGCGCTGGTTACGCTTACCCGCCGCAAACGTCTGTTGCTGGCAACCGTCATCGCGTTTCTGCCGGTGCTCATCCCGCTGGCGCTTGCATTCCTGTCCACCTCCCGCTTTGCGGAATCGGGCAACGAGGTGTTTGTGCGGCTGGTGCAGGAATTGCACATCAATGTGTTTGCGCCGCTCCTGGCGTTGTTTTTCGCGGGGATGCTCGTGGCGGAAGACATAGAGGCGCGCACCATGCCCTACATACTAACGCGCCCCGTGCCCCGATCAGCGTGGGTAATCGGACGCTTTTGCGCGTTCATGATTATTGCCACCGCGATTCTGGCGAGTTCGGCAGCGCTTACCTTCGCCGCTTCCTCCATCCATGAGAACCTTTCATTGACGAGTCTTACGGATTTGACGCTGCTGGCACATTATCTTGCCGTCATGGTGATGGCCCTGCTCGCTTACGGCGGATTTGCCGTGTTCCTGGGCGCCTTCACCAAGCGGCCGATTGTATACGGCGTTATCCTGTTGTATGGCTGGCAGGGGCTGGCAACGCAAATACCGGGCCTGGTGGATTTCTTTACCATCAAAAAATACACGGACGCACTGATGCCCATCATGGCCACGCAGCGGCATGTGGCGGAAATACAAACGGCGCTGGGCACGTTTCAGCGCGAGGTGTTTCAGGTAAGCGCAACACGCTCCATCTTCGCGTTACTCCTGATTACCGGCGTCTCGTTGTGCGCAACCATCATTGCCGTAAGCCGCCGCGAGTATGCCGCTGACCGCGCCGCGGGTGGTTAATAAACGGTCCGGCTAACCTTCATCCCTCAGTGCCGTCGCCCATACGTTTCTGCGTCGCGGCCCGTCGAATTCGCAGAAGAATACCGATTGCCATGTGCCAAGTTGCGGTTCGCCGTCCCGGATGATCAGAGCAAGGCTCGGCCCCATCATGCTGGCTTTCACATGAGCGGCGCTGTTGCCTTCGGCATGACGGTATGCAGCGGCATGCCAGGGCGCTATCTTGTCAAGCGCGAACTCAAGATCATGCAGCACATCGGGATCCGCATTTTCGTTGATGGTGATGCCCGCGGTGGTGTGCGGCACATGCAGTTGCAACAAGCCGTTTTTCAGTTTTGCGGTTTGGATGATCCGGCGCACGTCGGCGTCAATGTTCACAAACTGTGTGCGCTTTTTGGTTTCCACGGTAAATGCGTACATCGTCAATACTCCATGTCGCGCAGGTTGCGCAGCCCGAAATACATGGGCATCGCCACGCACAACAGGGTGGCGGCTGCGCCCACGGCCACGGCCCCGCTTAATGCGTAACGGAACCACTCGGGATTAGCGATGCGTCCTATGGCGCGGTATTGCAGCACAAAGGTCTGCGCTGCCACCACCACGCTGATATAGCCCACGCTCACAAGCAAATTCAACGTGCCGCCAAGGCCGCTGACAATGCGTGCGGGGTTGTCTTCCTTGAAGTTGGGGTACAGGGCGCCCAGGCCCACGGCCAGTCCTGCAAGGCCAAAATTGGCGATGGTCACGCTGTATACGGTCATCCAGAAATACACCGGTTCAAGTCGGAGCATGTGGGCGGAAAGCACGGCGAGGCCAATGGTAAACAAGGAGGTGGTGGTAACGCTGAGCCAGAACTTCTGCCAGACCAGATTGCGAAACGTTAAGGGGGCAAGGCCGATGATCCAGAAGCGACGTCCCTCAAGACTGACCAACGGAAACACAAAGCGGCTGGTAAGTGTCGCCAGAATCAGCGTTACGGAACCGACATTCAAACAGGCAATCCAACTGCGCCACATTTCGTCTTCGTAGTGTCGTGAGGTGTTGCGCAGATTGGCGATGTAAATGGCCATGATGCCGAAAAAGATAACAAACTGCGACCATTGGGTCGGGTCGCGCCAGAACAATTTAACGTCCTTTACGGTGAGTGCGTGCATTGGGTTGGGCACGAACGCCAGCCATCTTTCCATACGGTTCAACAAGCCCTTGTGCAGCGGGCGAATCCGTTGTTTGTCCTGGCCCGCCAGATAGGAGAAGCCCGGGAAAAATATGCGCTGTGCTATCCATGCGGCGAACATCAGGCTGACCAGCGCCGTGGACACCAGCAGCAGGAACCAGAACAACGATTCCTGGAATTGATATCTGGCGGCGGCAAGCACGCCCGTGGATGCCCAGTGACTGGGCAGCGCCCATGATTGCGTCCGACCGGTTGCCTCGAGAAACACCGGAAGAATCGTATCCTCGGACAACTGGGTGCCGCGCAAGACGTGACGGATGTACAAGAAAAACAGAAACACCGCAAGCGCGGCCAATGCCACCAACGCGCGCAGGTTCAACCGCGGGAACACGTATACCAGCACCATGGCCGCAATGGCGCCAATGCACGCGGGTATGATTATCAACGGAATGAAAAACGCCAGCGACGCCACAAAGAACATCGGCGACGCCTCGGTGACAAGGCCATAGGCCAGCATCAACGGCGAGCCAAGAAAGGCCAGCGACCACGAACTGAACGCCACGCACTCAAAGAACCGCGCATAAAAGAAGTGATCATATCGAATAGGCCCTTGCAGCAAATACACGACCTCGCGGGAACGGTACATGGTTGAAAAGGCCACAAGGATATTCGAGAAAATAAGCAGCAGGAAAATGGCCAATGTCAGGATGCTGAGCAGGCGGGACATGAGCAGGTCCCCAAAATTAAAATCCGCGCCGCCCCGACCGCCAAAAAGCATGATCCAACGGAACCCCTGCCGGAAAAAGATAAACGCGCCAAGCCACAACAACAAGGCCGCAACCGTGATGACGCTCACCTTCAGTTTCGACTCGTTGCGCACCCCCGCGATTTCATGGCGGGCAATGCGCAGCTTCGCCAAGATGACTACCCATACTTGATTCATGACGCAACCGTCTCTTCAACCACAGGCGCAACAGCGTGAAGCGCGGCTTCTTCCGTCTCCTGTGTCAGTTCAAGAAAAACATCTTCAAGCGTGCCGGGCCGGTGATGCAGCGCCTTGATTTCATTTACCGAGCCCAGGGCTTTCAGCGCGCCGTTGTTGATGATGCCTATGAGGTCGGCGATTTCTTCCGCAATGGCCAATGTGTGGGTGGACATAAACACCGTCAACCCTTCGTTTCGACATTTTTGTTTCAAAAAGTTTTTTACAAACCGGATGTTCTTGGGATCAAGCCCCACCCAGGGCTCGTCCACAATTACAATCTTGGGGTCATGGAGGAAACAGGACGCAAAGGACAGTTTCTGGCGCATACCGTGGCTATAGTCTTCAATGAGCTGATCGGCCACATGAGCGATTTCAAACATTTCCAGCAGCTCGCCACAACGGGCCAGGTAGTCCGCCTCGGACATTTGATACAGCCCCGCCACGAAACGCATAAACTCGTTGCCGGTGAGTTTATCGTACAGAAAGGGATGGTCGGGCACATACCCAAGCAGCCGCTTCGCGGCCACGGGCGCCTCCACAATGTCATAACCGCCCAGCCGCGCCTGACCGCTGGTGGCGTGCAACAGCCCGGTCAACACTTTGATGGTGGTGGTTTTTCCGGCGCCGTTCGGCCCGAGAAAACAAAAGAAGGTGCCCGCGTCTATGTTCAGATCGAGCTGGTTCACGGCGTTTTTGGCGCCGAAACGCTTGGTCAGCTGCACCGTTTCTATCATGCTGGTCATTATGGCGATACCTCGTCTGTTGCTTCCGGATGGTGATCAGGCGCCGCGTCATTCACAACCTCAATGCCAAGCGCGCCAATATAGGGCAGCAGGCGCGGCCACTGATCGATGCCGCCCGTAATGAGTTTTATGTGTGTCGGGCCGACAACTTTTTCGCCGAAAGTGGCGTCTATGGCAACCCATTTGCCGACAAACACCTCGTTCCAGGCGTGGTAGCCGAAGCGCTCCATTTCACGGCTCCATGCCAGCCCAATGACCACCCGCGTGGGAATGCCCGCCGCACGCGCCAACGCGGCGAATAAAATGGCGTGCTCATTACAATCGCCCCGGAGTTGTTCGAGCACCTCCAGAGCACTCGGTACGGACAGCACATGTTCTTTTTCCACCGCATCATAGAGCCAGTCATAAATGGACAATGCTTTTTCCCACGGGGTGTCGGCATCTTCTACAAGAGACTCGGCAAACGAACGAATGCGCGGATGCTCCGCCTGGATAAACATGTCCGAAGCCACATATCGTTGGGCTTGGTCTTCGGAGAGGGAGATGTGCCGGGCCGTGTCCAACGGGTTCTGGCGACGGATAATATACACATCGTCCTCGCGCTTTTGTCGGTTGTCCTGCGGCGGCAACAGGGACGGGTCGTCGGCGGTAATGCGGAGCCGCAGCACGTCGGCATCGGGATCGGGCGGCGCACCCGTAGCCGTTACCGCCAGGGCGCGCACCATATTGGCCGCTTCGTCTTCAACGGTGGGCGACAATGCTTCTTCCGGACTTATCTTCTTGATGATCAGTCCGAAGGGCGTCTCCGCCCGGATTACTTCCTCCTCCTCCGAAATCCAGACATGGGTTGTAACCGGTCCGACCGTCGTGGCGATGACCACGGTTTCCACGGGGGCGCCGCTCACTTCCACGGTTTCATGGCGCAGCGCTTGCAGTTTTGCGCGGCTGGTGGACATGGTGGTGGGATCAAACGCGTCCATGTAGATGGTTTCGCCGGGGGTCATGGCGGGAATGGACGCCGCGCTCAGGCCCATGCCGCCGGACAAGAGCACCTGACGGCCCACGGGCAATGAAAAGGATGTCTTCTCGCCGCCGGTATGCAAGTCGGCCCGGATAACCCCGTCTTCCGCCACACCCTCAATGCGCATGGCGTGGCCGTCGGCATCCAGACTGAATGCAAAGGTGCGCAGACCGTCATGGATGGATTGCCACGCCTCGCCAGTCAATTGAAAACGCGCATTATCGCCGAATAACGGAAACTCAAGCCGGGCAAGCACGTTCATGGCATACCCCGTCTCGAAATCCCGGTCTTCGGGGGTTGTGCGCAAATGCACAAAACCAACGCGCTGTTCTTCGCCGAAATACAGGCCAAGCCAGATGTTCTGTGGTCGCGCCGTGCGCGCTGATGGTATCCCGCGGTATAGATAGGGCAGCGCCACTTCACGGTATAGCAGGCCCCCGACCATTACAAGCCAGAAAAGGATGATAACAGCGGGTATTATGCGTTTACGCGTCCACAACACTTTTTGTATTTCTTTCCGCTCCCACAAGGACAGGGCTCGTTGGGTTTCGTTTTGTCTACCACGCGCACCGGTTGCGGTTTTGTCGGCTTGTCGGATTTCTTGCCGCCCAGCGCCAGCTGATCATGTCCCGGCATTGCAAAGCTGCGGTCGCCCTCTTTGCTCGCGGCGCTGTAGCTATATTCGCGCATTCGATCCTGCATCTGCGCTTCCGTCATCGTTCGCCGCGACGTGCCCGGCTGTATCCGATGGCGCCGGCTCGGGTCGGTAAGGCGGAAGAGCATTTGCGTTACATTTTCCTCAATGGTGCGAATAAGGTTCTCGAACAGCT
>SKQZ01000384.1 GCA_007118765.1 Candidatus Hydrogenedentota bacterium | reverse complement strand
TTGCTTGCCCGCCGACTTCGACGTGTACTAACACGCTGTCAGCCGGCGGCCTGCGCAAAGCACCTGCTCTGGCGCAATCTTCACAGGCTCACGACGAAACCTGGTGAAATATCCGGGTTAACCTGCTATATATACTAACGTTCCCTGTGGGATAAAATCGAACAAGGCAATTGCGGCATCATTGGAAATGCGCACACATCCCATCGAAACGGGCTTGCCCAATTGGTCTTCGTCGTTGGTGCCGTGTATATAGATATAGCGTTCCCGCGAGTCCACCACACGCCCCTCCTCATCACGCCCCTGGTTGATGCCCGGTTCCAGTCCGTCGAGAATAAACACGCGCGTCAACACCAGGTCTTCCTCGGTATCATCGCCGGACTGCCACACCTGGCTGGTCGGGACACGAGCGCGAAACACCCGTCCCCACGGCTCGTCCGCGCCGACCTTTCGCGCAATACGGTGCCACCCCGGCGGCGTCATGTTGCTGTCAACCAGTGAACCCATGCCGTGCAACGCGGTGGAGCATGGGGTGCTCCATTGTACCCGGCCCTCGGCAAGTACGTATAAACGCTGTGCAGCCAAACAGACCCAAATCCCCAACGCTTCTCCCACCCGTTCATGCCAGTCGGCTTTTTCCAGCGCACGGGCAGTGGGGCCGTCATCATTGTCTGCGGCGGACGGCTGTGTTATCACACGCACCGGCACGCCCTCGGGCGCTTCCATGTCAATCGGCACATCAGCAGGTGTCATATAGGTGTATCCTTCCTCTGTGGTGTATTGAGCCACAATCTCGTCACCGGTGGGCAACGGCACCCGCAGCCGCATGTCCGGCAACACCGCAATAGGCTTGGGCGCAATGCGTATCCGCTGCCATCCGGGCACACCGGGCCGTATCCCCAGCACATATTCGGCAATCAAATAGATGGGGCTGCTGCTCCACGGGTGGAGCCAGCTGGTGTTCCCCTTTTGATCAGGCGACCAGACTTCCATGCTGCCGGTCGCGCCATGCCGCAGCATTTCATGCCACGAGTTGGTGTCGCTGGAAGTAATCAGATCAAAGGCGAGGTCGGCGGCCCCTGCCTTAAACAGCCCCTCAATAACATAAGAGGCGATATACACGCCGCAGGACAGCCGTTTTTCCCGGATATGCTCTATCATGCGGTCCTTGTCCGCCCCGGCCACAAGCCCAAGCGCCAAGGGCACGGCATTGGCATGAAGAGAACTGTGGGACGACCCCGGCGCATCCAGATACAGTCCCGTGTCCGGATCCACCAGATGCGCGGCAAAAGACTGGGCGAGGTTGTCGGCACGATCGTCATAAGCCTCACCGGACAGCCCCAACAGTCGGCGCAATTCGGCGGCCGCTCGCAGGCCGCCGTAATAGAATGCATTCAATACCGTGTTGCCCGCTTCCAGGGAATAGTCATAGTCATAGTTGTCGCGCATATTGCCGGGCCAATCCACCACCACCCACTTGCTGTTTTGCTGCGTAATGCCCGCCAGCAACCCCTTCTCATTTTCGTACTGCGCAAAATAGTCAAAAATGCCGTCAAACACATCTTCCACCAGGACGGCGGCGAGCGCATGGTCGCCGGTGGCCTGATAATAGCGCAGGGCCATAATGGGGTATTGCAGCGAATAGTCTGCAATCTCCTGCATAAAACTGCCGGGCGCAACCGCCATCAACGCGGCGTGTATACTTCCGGAATGGGCAAAATCCATGATAACCTTCCGGCTGAGCGCCGCATCGCCGGTCAACCATAGATGAGCACGTTGTGCAACAACACAATCCCCAAGATACTGTCCTTTCTCGCGGGATGGCGTATCCACAATCACACCCTGTGTACACATCTTTATGCTGTGCTGGCAAATACGCCATATATCCTCCAGCAGCTGATTGGACGATGTGAAGGATACTTTGTCCGTGTCAAAGGGGTGGTGTCGTACATCCACCCATACTTCCGGCTCTTCCGGCGCATCAAGAATTTCAATATAACGAAAGCTTTTATAGTCGTAAAAGGCGATGGTGTCTTCTTCCCCTGACAACACTGGATGCTCTTCATACCGACAGTTGGCGCGCATATCGTAGCGCACCTCGCCAGACGCCAAAAGTTCCTCGCCGTGGCGCACGGTCAACACATGGCCTTCCTCGCCCTGCACACGCACGCGGGTATGCCCCACAATAACTTTCCCGAAATCGTACCAATACCGTCCATCATCCTTGCGGCGTACTTCCTGCGGCGTATAGCGTGTAACTTGCAGGGGCGGCGTAATCTGCCGCACAAACACATGATCCTGCCGACCGGTCAATGGTTGCTGCCAGTGGCCATCGTCGTAGCCCGGCTTTTTCCAGCCCCGCGGCATGCGCCGCATGTCAATATGTTCCAGAAACTGCGTCTGATAACCTACGGTCTCTCGGGTGGGGAATGCCTCCAGTTGATAGCAACGCCAGGAATCATCCGTAACAAAATGGTCTGTGCCGCCGTCAGCGTATTCCACCGTCAGCGCGAGCATAAACCCCGACCGGTTGTCCGCACTGTTCCAGACACGGTTGCGCAGTCCCTGGTAATAGACATGCGCCCCGAGACAGTTCACCCCTTCATTCAGGAACCCGGTGATATCCGCCCAGAAAAAGGGATGGGCAAAATGATAGGCCGGCGCGGGCCCCTGAAAAATGAACGTCCCATTATTGTAAAGTTTGAAATAGTTGTCCGCCGTGATGGCCAGCGTTGCCGCAACAGGTTTGGCGGGCAACACAATTTCCTTCCTGAACAATGTATGCACATTTACCGGGCCAACATGTTCCGGCGGAGGCGTGGTGGCGCGATGCAGCAGGTCCAATGTGTCCACCCCTTCAAAGACAGGATCGCGCAGCCATTCAGCCCCTTCAAAAACATCTGCTCCGGCCAACAAACAACTCAGTACCCCGACACACACCCACAAAAACTTCCTGCCATGCATACCGTATCTCCAGCAGTGTAATTGTCCATCGCCCGGCGGCGACAAACCGCATTTTCAGTAAATCTACGCCATTCGCAGCGGCAATGCCATAATTCCCTAACTTCAATGCTTCGCTTCGTACCTATACCGAAACCGCCCGATGGGCGCGGCATCGCCAGTAACATAGCTTAAGTCAAGCCGCAGGAAATAGAAAATGCCCACGAAACGGTCGCGGCGGAATTCGTCTGTTTCCGTCGCTTCCGGCAGCACGCGCCCGAGGGCATCCGTACCGTACACCGCCGCGCCGGGATAACTGGCGGCATGGGCATAGAGCGGCTGCAAACACAGCACAAAAAACAGCACAATTAAAAACGTATGCATAGCGTGACTCCTTCAAACACAAGGGCATGGTAATAATGGCTATTGTTGCCGCATAAACTTTCCAAAGTGTTTATCCAATTTACTGACATGATGCATCAGCCAGTCTATTACAAGCACCTGTGTGCGAAACAGCAAGAACGTTGGGTGGTTGTCAAGGTACTCTCTGGATTCCTTTTTGAATGCGGCAAAAGAACGGCTAAAACGGCGGTGCTGTTCCTGCTGATGTGACAAAAACGGATACTCGGCCTTGGCCATGGATTTTTCTTCCGAGGTAAAATGCTCCACAATATAGTCGTCCAAAAAGGCCATCATGTCTTCGACCTGTGAAATGCCGCGATTATTGCGCACCGCAGCCACAAAATCCGCCACACGTTTAAATAGTTCCCGATGTTGCGCATCAATTTCGGCGACCCCGACAAGCAATGAATCATCCCAAGCGATCTTCAAGTCCACTTCCCCCGTGCTTTCATGAATCCCTGTTTCATTAAACCGGCGACAACGCTCATAATACACCTGCGCCACGGTATCCCCCGGCACATGGCGCAAACACTCCGCCAGCAGTTCCTGCGCCCTGTCAATTTCCTTAAAATGATAATGAGCCAGCGCCTCGCCGAACACAGGCATGGTTGCCTGCTTTGCGTCACGCAATTCCGGGGGGTCGGCATCAAACACTTCAAATACGGATTGGGGTTGCGTCTTGCCTTTCACCCGCACACGATCAATAAAACGAGTATGGTGATGCGATGAATCGTCAAGGCCATAATACGTGTGCTCGCTAATCAGCAGGGGCACGCCATAGTTTTTTGTCATGGATTCTATACGCGCCGCCACGTTTACAGCGTCGCTGACCACCGTGCTTTCCATGCGATGTTGCCCGCCGATAATTCCAAGCATCATCAGCCCGGTGTTCATGCCAATGCCGATCCGCAGCGGCGATTCGGCACTCTTTT